>NZ_JMDX01000023.1:0-40466 GCF_000935845.1 Paenibacillus sp. E194 | reverse complement strand
ATTATAGGACAGCCCCTTTGCTTGCTCAATATCAGATTGCCCAGTTGCCCTTGCGGAAGATTGGCTCTGTTGTGCCATCCTTAAGAATGCCGTCGATGTCCATGTCCGCAGAGCCGATCATGAAGTCCACGTGCGTAATGCTGCGGTTCACGCCGCTCTCTTCCAGCTCTTCCTGAGACATCTTCGTTCCGCCTTCTACATTGAACGCATAGCCGCTTCCGATTGCCAAGTGGTTGGATGCATTCTCATCGAACAACGTGTTGTAGAACAAGATGTTCGATTCAGAGATTGGGGATTGATGCGGTACAAGCGCCACTTCACCCAAGAAGTGCGAGCCTTTGTCTGTGTCGACGAGCTGCTGCAGAATTTCTTGGCCTTGTTCAGCTTCTACCTTCACGATACGGCCATTTTCGAACGTGATCTTGAAGTTGTCGATCAGGTTGCCACCATAGCTAAGCGGCTTCGTGCTGGACACATAGCCGTTTACGCCCAGCTTATGAGGCACCGTGAATACTTCTTCTGTTGGCATGTTCGCCATGAACGGCACGTCCTTCTCGTTGACGCTGCCAGCGCCTACCCACAGATGCTTCTCAGGCAATTCGATCGTCAAGTCCGTTCCAGGAGCTGTATAGTGCAGCTTGTGGAAGTGCTTGCCGTTCAATACTTCAACTTTCTTATGCAATGTTTCGTTATGTTCCGTCCAAGCTTGAACCGGGTTGTCGGAATTCAGGCGAATGGATTGGAAGATCGCATCCCACAGCTTCTCTACTGCTTCTTCTACAGCTACGCCAGGGAACACTTTGGCAGCCCAATCGCGGGAAGAAGCTGCAACAACTGTCCAGCTTACTTTGTTCGCTTGTACGCAGCGGCGGAAGTGCTCCAGTGCTTGTCCAGATGCCTTTTGGTTATTGCCGATCCGCTGTGGATCCACACCCTTCAGCAAGTCTGGGCTGGAGGAGACGATAGAGATGAATGCAGCACCTTTATCCACGAAGGTATTGCGCTTCAATGCTTCCCATTCCGGGAATTGAGTGAACACGTCGTCTGATGCCTTCTCGAATTTCAAGCGAGTTGTAGCCTCATCCGACCAATCGATATGTACGTTGCGTGCGCCTGCTTCATATGCCTTGCTGGCAACGAGGCGGGCCAGTGGAGCGACTTCGATAGAACTGTTAACGAATACATCTTGATCCTTCTGTACGTTGACGCCGACCTTTACGATAAGTTCAGCATACTTTTCTAATTGCTGCTCGAAATTTACCATGGGTAGCCACCTCTGTTCCTTGAATTCATAAATCTGAAGTCATTCCTCAGTATGTTCTCAATATACCATTATTGGAGGGGTTGCAGCAAAGTTTCCGGTGCAATAGTCTGTAGGCTGTAACATGAAAAAGGGGCTGAACCTCAGAACATGAATTCTGAGATCCCCCCCTCTGCAGGCTTACACACCCATACGCTTGCGTTGATTGTTAATCTTCTTCGTATTCTGGCTCTTCATTGTTGGTTGGCCAGATTCCTGATGCTTGTGCACGCCTTGCGATTTCCCTTGGGCCTGCTTCTTCTGCTGCAGCATGCGCTTCGCGGCATCCGCCAAGCTCACTTTCTTGCTCTCCGCAGCCTCAGCATTCCCCTGGTTCTCCATGTGCTCAGTCATCGTATCACCCCCGTGCGGCAAATAGATCGGTAAGATGTTAACTCCATCTCATCCCCATTATGAATGATTCTAACTGAAATGAATAGTAGGAGTTGTCGAAACTTACTTCTCTTTGTACTTTATCGGATTTTACCGTATTGGGATTTGGAATTCAAGCTCCTTATAAAAGGTCGCTTTGCGGAGCTTGCTTGAATACAGCTTAATAGGTATGTCTTTTTGGAACGGATATTCGCCAACGTACGAATATACGCTGTTGTTCACACGCAGCAGCTTGGAATTGTCGCTAAATACTCGTTTTCCGTCTTGGATGAAATCCATGGCAAGGTTCTGGCCTACAGGGTCGTTGCCGTTCACATCATATTGAATAATGACTCTGTCCTCTTCGAATGCCATGCTGTTCACTGTAACGGAGCCAACCTCTCCCTGCTGCAGCGTCAGTGGAAGCGCATTTGGATTCAGCGTGATCGCTGCATTGCCATACCGTCTCCCGGATTTATAGGGCTTAAATATGAGCGTCTTGGAGCGTTCGGGTATTGGATCATACTTTTTCGTATGTATCATCTCTGCAATATTCGTTTGCATTTGATTGCCTGGCCCGCCTGAACCGCCTGCAGATGAAATAATATATCCGTACTCATCCACAACCATATAGTCGCTGTTGAATCCGCTCCAGCTAGAAGAAGTCGATGGGTAGGCTTCTGCGGTCATGAATCGAATCTCGGTTCCTAGCGGCGAAGTAACGACGGACTGAAGCGTGATGGAGCCAATGCCGTCAGGCGCCTTATTGGTCTTATTAATAGGCATTTTTTTCGTCAGGGACGCATTCCATTTGACGGGAATTTGGAACTTCCAGTTTCCTTCCACATCTCCGACCTTCTTAATCGTGATCGGCAGCGGGAATTCTTTCGATATTTTGGCGTCTCGATCCGGTTCCGTGCCGAGTATCGACTCGAACGATAATATTCCGATGTTTTGCGTTGAGGTTTCCGAGCGCACATTTGACCAAGCATGGGACCAAATATCCAGCGCATGTGTTGGATCCTCCTGAGTCCTGCTCTTCACAATTTCATATCTGTCCGACCGATCCAAAATAATAGGAAGCTTGCTCGTCGAGCTTTCCTGTATGCCAAGCTTAATTTCCACGCCGTCATACAACACCTCGGTAATGGTCAGCGTAATGCCTTGATCCGTTGCGCTCAGATTAACGGGAAGGGACAATCCTTTCCGATTCGCATCCTGCAAGGCTTTATCGCCGAGTGCTTCAAAGATTTGACCGATGAACGGCACCTTTCTGAGCGTCTCAGCCATAGCGGGTGAAATGAATCCGGAAGCTAATGTTCCCCCGATTGCGAGCACGACCGCGGCCGCAACGAACCAAGATTTCCGATGGCGGGAATGAGTCCGATGCTGCATCGGCATTGATTCTGTCTCCAGCAATTGCAGCGTTTGCTCCAAACGTGATCGTACGAGCTCTGGGATTTCGGAGCTGAGATTTCCGGTTAGGTGCGTACGGATTTGTTCGTCGATATTCGAATTCATTAAATCATTAGCTCCTTTCCATTCTCACGTGAGATATGAAGCATGTCCGCGAGCTTGTTTCTGGCGCGGAACAGGCGAGACTTCACGGTGCCGACAGGCTGATCCAGCATATCGGCTACCTCCTTAAGCGGCAAATCCTCAATATAGAACAGTGTTACAACGATTCGAAGGTCTTCTTCTAGCGCATTGACGATTTCCAGTGTTTCGATATGTTCATACTCGCTAGCTTCGGCTTTCGAATGCTGGAGCTCAACGAAGGGTACGGTTTGTTTTTTCTTTCGCAGCAATGTTCGGCATTCATTCACAAGGATGCGGACGAGCCAGGTTTTGAAATATTTCGGCTCGCGCAGCGAATGAATGGAGCGATATGCTTTGAGCACAGCTTCTTGTATGGCATCTGCGCAATCTTCATCGGAATGTACAATCGACTTGGCCACTCTGTATAGGGGGGCTTCATAGGTGCGAATGAGCGTGCCAAATGCGTCCTTGTCCCCTTTGCAAGCTCGTGCTGCGAGTTGTTCTGGCTGCTGCACAGTAATGATCTCCTTTTTTTATAATGGGGCCAAGGCCCATATCATGGTGCGAGATAGAGGTCGTGACACAAACCCTATTTGCTTGATTCATTTGTTCAAGATTCTGTTGGAGCAGTAAGGGACATGCTCCAGAACTTTCCTTTTTGATTGATCTTACCATAGACGCTCGGCTTTCCTTGTTTCGCGAATGTATACTGCTCTTGCTTGACGTGAACCTGGTAGCCTTTCAAGTCTATGCCGAAATATTGCTTGACCATTGGAGCAGCCGCAGCAATGGCTTTGTCACTCGTATAAAAAGGCTTGGCGAAAGCCTTTTTACGTGCTTCTTCTGATGCATAATGGGTAAATTCCTCATAGTTGACAAAGGACGTCAGCTTGCCTGTAGCAGCATTGACTTTTACCAGATAACGGCCGCTTTCATCGGAGAATGAGGCTGTTTTTGGTTTTCTGCTTGCATGTCTATGTACATCTGGACGAAATTGCGAAGCTGCTTGTTTTTGTCTGCTGACAGGGATTGAATTGTTTTCTTGGCTAGCGCACTCCATTTTGAATCGATTTTCGCCAAGGCATAATCCGTTGACACGTACGTTGCTTTGCCTGTGACTGCATCAACCATGCCTGAAATATTGCTGCCGTCGTTGAAGGTCCAATGGTTCATGTCTTTATCGGCTTTGACACGAGTAATTTGCGTAATCTTGAATTTCTGTTGTGTATCCAAGCTTTTCATTGCTTTTTGGATCACGGACTGAAGCGAAGTATCGAGCTCTTGCCATGTGAAGTTGATTTCGCATGCTAAAATATCGCCCTTTGCCTTGCCGATCATGACGCGCGCCCGCTTGTCTTTGTCTTCGATTAACAATCGATCCTCTCCGAGATATTCATAGCCTGCCTCGGCACCACTGTGCAAAGTAGTTAGTTCCATCGTTCTTTTAGGAGCTAGCTCCTGCAGGGCCTTCTTTGCTTTTTCGATCATTGCGGGATCAAGGTTATCCAATGCCGATGCTTCGATTGTAGTTTTTTTTGCAGCTTCGTTTGTCGGCTGTTCCGCCGCATATGCGGTATGAAGCGTAAAGTTAGCTGGTAGGCTTGTGCTGAGCAAGCTTGCAGTGATAGCAGCAAGCATGAATGTATAAGATTTCATAATGAATCCTCCTGAATCGATTGGTTTTGGTTGATGTACCCATTAGATGGCTTGAAGTGGAGGGGAGGTTCACGAGAAATTAAAAAATGATTAATATATAGAATAAAGGTGAACGATGGGATTCTAGTTTTGGTAGACTTGTATCGGAAGGAGTCTGGAAAATCATGCATATACGATCATTTGAAAGAGAAGATATCGCGCAGATTGTCGCCTTATTCTTCGATACGGTACACACCGTGAACGCAAAAGATTATACCGCTGCACAATTACAAGCCTGGGCGCCGGCGGATGAACAGGTAGAGAAGCTGGCACGCTGGGCAGAGTCGTTAAGCCAGCACATGACGTATGTAGCGATTCGGGACGGCGAATTGGTCGGATTTAGTGATATGGATGCTGGCGGGTATTTGGATCGGCTCTATATTCATAAGGATGTTCAGAAGCAAGGTGTTGCAACAGCATTGTTGTCCAAGTTGGAGCAGGAAGCGAGGAAGCTGGGGCTGTCCGAAATAAGAACAGATGCAAGTATTACGGCAGTTCCCTTCTTCGAGCGGCACGGGTTCTGCATCCTTCAAGCTCAGACGGTGCAGCGCAGAGGAGTTGACTTGGTGAATTACAAGATGAGCAAGCGATTGTAACTCAGGTCAACAGAAGAGAAAAGGCCCAACAATTATAGGAAAGAAAATAGCCGCTCCCTTAATTGTAAGGTGAACGGCTATTTGTGTTGTTCGTTTGCGATATTATATCGTAATCTAATTTGAGAAAATTTAGCGGCGATCTTTTCTGATTGGAGCAGAGCCGTCCTGTTGCAATAAGCGGGTAAACGGCTTCGGAATGCCCGTATCGAATCGCATTGGTGAGCCCGTAGTCGGATGGGTAAATGCCAGTATGCGGGCATGCAGGCCAAGTCGTCCTAGTCCTCTTGATTTGGCGCCGTACTTCTTGTCACCTACGATCGGATGACCGAGATCCTCCATGTGAACGCGGATCTGATTTTTCCGCCCTGTTTCGAGATGAACCTCCAGTAGGGAGTAAGCGCTATTCGCTTCCAGTGTTTTGTAGTGCGTAACCGCATGCTGGCCATCGTTCTGATACGGACTGGAATACATTTTCAGTGTTTTCATTTCCTTCAGCCAGGAGGAAATGGTGCCTTCCGGCTGGCGAACCTTGCCTTCAACTAGCGCAACATAGGAACGTTCCTGTACGATCTCTTTCCAATTATTTTGCAGCTGCTGCTTGATGTCTTCCTTCTTAGCGAACATCATGACCCCGGACGTATCCCGATCGAGACGATGCACGACAAATATCCGGTTGCTCGGATGCTGCAAGCGAACATGCGTCGTTAGCTGGTGGTAGGCAGTCAACTCCTTCTCCTGCTCGGAGGCAATAGACAGCAGACCGGCTTCCTTGTTGATGACAATAATATCGTCGTCCTCATGCAGTATCGACAAACCTACAAATGGAGGAGCTTCAATGATTTTCTCCTTCGACAAGCTTACAACTTGTCCAATCTGGAGCGGATGATTATAGGCAGTTACGGCTTGTCCGTTGACAGAGATTTGACCGCGGGCAAGTGTGGATTTGATGGAGTTGCGCCCCATATTTTCTACCGTATTTAGTAAGAAGCTGAGCAGTTCGGCCGGTTCCTGCACCGTATATTCACGAGCCTTCGGCGGTGTCCGATGGGTTGGGGTGGTTGGTTTGACTGACTTGGTTGCTTTAGCTGATTTGGCTGGCTGATAAGCTTTCGTCGGCTGATTCTTCTGCGGGCCTTTTCTCGGTTTATGGTTCTCTCGCTTACGCATTGGTAAGACCTCCTTGATGAGTAGACAACTATACAGAACAGTGCGCTTCACAGATGGCGCTGATGGCGCGCTGTAGGATATGTTTTATGGAATGCTATCACTATAGCAGAAAGTTTGGGCAGATTCTATTCAGATTAGGCGAAAAAACATACATAGGGGTAGGAGACAGTGAAGTGGGAGCTATTACCTCGTGTGAAAAGCCCATGTTATAATGAAGGACAGGAACAATAGGTTGCCGCAAGGGAACGGGGAAAAGGAGTCTACGTACATGTTTACAATGGACCAAGCGCGAAGCGCATTACAGCGAGTATATGGCTACGATGGCTTCCGCGATGGACAACGGAAAATTATCGAACATCTTGCCGAAGGCAAGGACACGGTGGGGATTATGCCGACCGGCGGGGGAAAGTCAATTTGTTATCAGATTCCAGCAATGCTGCTGACTGGGGTAACGCTGGTAATCTCGCCGCTTATTTCATTAATGAAGGATCAGGTGGATGCGCTGCACAGCTTGGGGGTCAAGGCTGGATTCATTAATAGCACGCTTGAGATGGGGAAGCAGGCCGTCTCATGTGGCAGGCGCAGGAAGGGCGCATTAAGCTGCTCTATGTAGCGCCTGAGCGGTTAGAGACAGAATGGTTCCGGGAACGCGCGAAATCCATTCCAATATCGATGATTGCGGTAGACGAAGCCCACTGCGTCTCGCAATGGGGACATGATTTTCGTCCAAGCTATCGGACAATTGCACCTTTCATTCAGGAACTTGTGCAGAGTGGCCGCGAGCGTCCGATTGTGGCGGCATTTACAGCAACAGCAACGCCAGAAGTAACAGAGGATCTCATTCATTCCTTGGAACTGCTGGAACCCGAACTTGTCGTTACGGGATTCAAGCGGGATAATTTGGCGTTTACGGTGCTGCGCGGCGAGGAGCGGAAGGCGTTCACGCTTGATTATGTCCGGCAGCGGTCGAGCGAATCAGGCATTATTTATGCGTCGACGCGGAAGGAAGTCGAGGACATCTATGACATGCTGAGACGTGCAGGAATAGCCGCTGGCCGCTATCATGCTGGACTCGAAGATGAGGAGCGGGCGAAAATGCAGGAAGCCTTCCTCTATGATGATGTGCGTGTCATTGCAGCGACGAACGCGTTCGGCATGGGCATCGACAAATCCAACGTACGGTACGTGCTGCATTACAACATGCCGAAGCATATGGAAGCCTATGTGCAGGAGGCAGGACGCGCGGGACGCGATAGTGAGCCGAGCGAATGCGTGCTATTGTTCCATCCGCAGGATATATTGACGCAGAAGTTCTTCATCGAACAAAGCGAGGCGACTCCAGAACGGAAGGCGCATGAATATAAGAAGCTGCAAGTCATGATTGATTATTGCTATACGACCGGCTGTCTGCAAAATTATATGGTTCGTTATTTTGGAGAAGAGGGAGAGCAGCCATGCGGCGTATGCGGCAACTGCAAGGACGAGCGTGAATCGATTGATATCACGATTGAAGCGCAGAAGATCTTCTCCTGCATTTATCGGATGCGTGAGCGGTTCGGCGTATCTATGGTCGCTTCCGTACTGAAGGGGTCGCGCAACAAGAAGGTCATGCAGTATGGATTTGAGAAGCTGTCTACGCATGGCGAAATGCGGCATTTGGCGGAGAAGGAAATTTCGGATCTCATCTATGTTCTTATAGCCGAGGGATACTTGCAGCTTAGCGAAGGGCAGTATCCGGTCGTTCGGCTGCTGCCGCTGGCAGCGGATGTATTGAAGGGCAAGCGAACCGTTGAACAGCGGGTTGCGAAGTCGTTGAAACCGAAGGCGGGCACTGTCATTGATGAGACGATATTTGAGCAGCTGCGTCTCATTCGG
The DNA here is from genome assembly GCF_000935845.1 of Paenibacillus sp. E194. NCBI lineage: Bacteria > Bacillati > Bacillota > Bacilli > Caryophanales > Paenibacillaceae > Paenibacillus > Paenibacillus sp. E194. The sequence continues at coordinate 31,922 of NZ_JMDX01000023.1, read as the reverse complement.
CGCGAGTTGGCAAGCCAAGCTGGAGTACCGCCTTACATTGTGTTTAATGACAGCACGCTGCGGGAATTGGCGGAGCTGCAGCCGACGACCGAAGCGGGCATGCTCCGTATTAAAGGGGTAGGGGAAGCGAAGCTGAAGCAGTTCGGCATGCCGTTCCTTGAATTTTTCCAGCAGCGGGAAGAAGAAGCGGGTCGCTACGATATGGAATAGGGTTAGGGATTGCAGATATAGACGAATGGGCTATGGGAACAACGAATGGATAGCGATGAATAAGGAGCTGAAGCATGATGCACGAGTTGAATCTGGATCAGATCAAGGATGAAGCAAGCATTCAGGATTTTATGAAACTAGATATACGTGTTGGAACGATCGTAGAGGCAGAACCGTTTGACAAGGCGCGCAAGCCCGCGATTAAGCTGTCAATCGATTTTGGGCATCTCGGAACGAAGCGCTCAAGTGCGCAAATCACGGCTCGTTATACACCGGACAAGTTGTTAGGAAGACAGGTCGTTGCTATCGTGAATTTCCCGCCGCGCCGTATCGCCGGCTTCGACTCTGAAGTGCTCGTATTGGGTGGAGTGCCTGGGGAAGGCGATGTTGTTCTACTAAATACAGATGAGATCATTCCGAACGGCACACCAATTGCATAAATGGAGGGATAGATCCGTATCACTACGATACGGAGTATCTCTTGTAATGTAGCAGAGCCTTAATCTTGCTTAGGTTGATTTGAAATACAGAGAAGAGGTACACGATGTTGGGTAATGATCAAGAGCTTGCTCATTTTTTAGTAGATGCGAAGCAGCGCACGTATGCTGCAGCGGATAATAACACATCTGTACAAACGGAATTACCTGGATCCGTATAGTTGGAATACCGCAATGGAGACTGCGTATATCGGGATATTTACTTTGGCCAAGGGAGATCGTAGGGTTTACGAGCTGCGCTATAGTGGTGGTATGATTCGATAACCATTTTCGATTGCACTGACACAGAATAAAGCAAGCTGCCTGCAGCTTGCTTTTCTGTTCAAGGTGGTTTCTTGGATGCATGTCGAGATCTGCCTTTACTTTGGTTATAATGGTAGAGGCTGATCGAGCAGCTCGATCACGTAAGGGTAGTGTCTGATGAGAGGAAGGTTTAGATGAAAGTCGTACTTGCAACATTAAATGCTAAATATATTCATACCTCGCTGGCGATACGCTGCTTGAAGGCGCATTGCGAAGGCGAGTTCGATGTCGACATTGCCGAATATACAATTAAGGATCCGGTGATGAATATCGTCTCGGATCTGTACCAGCGAGAGCCGGATGTGATCGGGTTCTCCTGCTATATATGGAACATCGAGGAGACGATTAAGGTCGTCAACATGCTGCGCAAGGTGCGGCCGGAGATCCGCATCGTACTTGGCGGCCCCGAGGTGTCTTATGACACGAAGGAATGGATGGAGCGGCTGTCGGATGTTGACTTCATCGTCATGGGTGAAGGAGAGGAGACGCTGCTTCATTTGCTGAGGGAGATCGAAGGCGAAGGGAAGTATCATTTCGTATTCGGGGTAGCGTATCGGAAGCAGGGCGAGGTAGTGCTCAATCCGCCACGGCCGAAGCTGGACTTGAATGAGATTCCGTCTCCCCACCGCTTTGCGGAGGATATTCCGAGCCTTGGCAAGCGTGTTGTCTACTTCGAGACAAGCCGTGGCTGTCCGTTCAGCTGCCAATTTTGCTTATCCAGTATCGAGGTTGGCGTTCGCTATTTCGATATTGAACGGACGAAGGCGGACATCTTGTACTTAATCGATAATGGGGCGAAGCTCATTAAGTTCGTCGATCGGACGTTCAACATCAAGCGCGATTACGCAATGGAAATGTTCCAGTTCCTCATTGAGAACCATCGCGGCTGTGTATTCCAATTTGAGATCACGGCGGATATTATGCGTCCAGAGGTGCTTGACTACTTGGCTGAGCATGCACCACCCGGCGTATTCCGCTTTGAGATCGGCGTCCAATCGACGAACGATCCAACGAATGAGCTTGTGAAGCGGCGCCAGAACTTCACGAAGCTGACCCGAACCGTCATGAAGGTGAAGGACAGCGGTAAGATCGATCAACACTTGGATCTAATCGCAGGGCTGCCGCTTGAGGATTACAATACATTCCGCAAAACATTCAACGATGTATTTGCACTGCGTCCAGAGGAATTGCAGCTCGGATTCTTGAAGATGCTGCGTGGTACAGGACTTCGTCTGGATGCTGAGAAGTACGGCTATGTCTTCATGGACCATGCACCGTACGAAATGCTGTCGAATGATGCGCTTCCGTTCCGTGATGTCGTGCGATTGAAGCGTCTGGAAGACGTACTGGAAAAGTATTGGAACGCGCATCGCATGGATCGGACGATGGAGTATTTGATGCATACCGAATTCGACTCACCGTTTGATTTCTTCCAAGCATTCGGCGACTTCTGGGAAGCAAATGGCTGGCAGAAGATTGGACATCAATTAGAAGATTTGTTCGTAAGACTGCATGCCTTTTTAACCGCGCATGGACTCAAAAAGCCGCATGTGGCATTGGGGTTAATGAAGCTCGACTACTTCATGAACCAGAAGTATAAGCCGCGCAAAGTATGGTGGATCAAACAGCTTCAGAAAGAGGAGGCTTCGCGCGTTCTGCAATGGGCGGCAGGACAGGCTGAGCTTGTGTCTGAGCAATTCGCAGCTCTAGGTCTTTCGGAGAAGGACCTGCATAAGCACGCTGTTGTAGAGATGATCCCGCATGAGGCAGTTGTTCGCAGCCGTTCACTCGGAATGTCCCAACATACGGAACATGGTTTCGAGACAACCGACGAGGGGTTAACAGATGAAGTGTACGGCATTTTCTTGTATCAGCAGACAGATGATGAAAAACCGTTGCTATTTACGGTGAACCAATCCCGTATGATCTTAAATAAATAGGACTTTAGGAGCAATCTTGGGTGGTAGACCTAAGATTGCTTTTTTTATCTCTTCTCATCAAGTCCTATCAGCGAAAACTAAATAGTCATGGGGATGATTGGAAATGAAAAACGTACCAAAAGTCTCATGAAAATCACATTTTAACCTCATGTGAATGATGAAGGTAGGCATATGTACTTATTTTCATACATTCTTTCTTCCGGTATAGTTTGTCGAGAGAAAAATAGAGAGAGATTCTAGGAGGTAAAAGATTGTGATGAAATGGTTCAAAAAAACAGCTGTCATAATGGGATGTGCTGCACTTCTTATGACGGGATCGATGCCAGCGCATGCTGAGGGAACTGCGAACTACATTGTTGGTGCAGGACAGGCGGTAGAGCTTGATCAAGGAATTGCGACAGTGACCTTGAAAAAAGGAATGGAATACATAAATGGCACGGAAACGAAAGCCATGATTACGAGAAATGGCGGAAAACCTTCCGGCTCCGAAATCGGTACGGTTATACCAGAAGACGGCCGCTGGTTTTTGTATTTTGAATACACCGATTCCGGACATATCAAAGATAGCGATAAAAATGAGATCGATGCAGATGAACTGCTGAAGAGTTACAAAGACGGACAAGAAGAAGCAAATAAAGAAATGACCCCTGAAAATCATCTATTTGTGGATGGTTGGGACGTAGCTCCTAAATATGATGAAACAGCACGTAGAGTTGTATGGTCGCTATTACTGCATGACAAAGACAATGCCTCAATGGTCAATTATAACGAGCGTATATTGACGCGAGAGGGTTATGTGTCGGCGATCTTGGTCTGTGATCCCAAAAAGGTAGAAGCATCGCGTAAGGAAATGAATGATCTGGTCTTGTCTACGCTGAAAATCAAAGAAGGCAAGCGCTATGAGGATTTCAATGAATCGACGGATAAGGTGGCGGAGTATGGCTTGGCTGGACTTATCCTTGGCGGAGCGGGTGTTGCCGTTGCCAAAAAAGTTGGATTAATCGCATTGGCGCTCGGCTTGTTCAAAAAGTTCTGGATCGTTATTGTGGCTGTCATTGCTGGTGTGTGGAAGCTCTTAACAGGCAAGAAGCGCAACAAGGAGCAGGAAGAAGAGGAAGTGCAATCTGCTGCAGGTGATGAACAATCGGCTTCTCAGCAGTCCTCGCAGCAGCCTCCATCTCAACAGCCGCCAATGTCATAAATTCAAAATGAACAGGATCGTATCCTATATGGAAAGAGGCAGACTAGACGATGATGTCTATCTGCCTCTTTTTTTCTACGTATTTACAAGATGCAGGATGTCCTCATAAAGCTACATGTCTTTGCGGTTGAAATAAATAAGACCACTAAGTAGAAAGAGCAGGAATCCACCGACAATGACGAACAAAAGTGTGCCGAGCGAGACATTGAATGCCCCGTATTTCTCCACGCCGTTCATTGCGAGTGCAGGCTGTGCCCAAGGATACCATGGGCCGTACTTTTCCAAATTGACGATGAGCATATTCGGCAGTGTCAGCATCACGTTAATAGCAAGCGGAGCCGCGAAGCTTGACCATGATACGGACACGAACAGCTGAAGCGCGGCAACAGGCAATGTAGCCAGCCAGCCATTGGAGAAGGCTCTCAGAAGTTCAGTCCAAGGGATAGGTGCTGTATATCCTTTTAATAAGCCGACAGCAATTGCACCTAGCAGGAACAGTACTTGTGTTAGTCCCAGCAGCAGTGTAACATGGGCGAATTTCGCCATGTATAGGCTGGAGCGGGACACAGGCAAGGAAAGCATTTGTTTCCAACCGCCTCCCGCGTGCTCGTACCGGCATATAAATGCAGAGAACACGCCAGCCAACAGCGGTAAGAACAACATCGCGTGCGCGATTGACATCGTCGACCATAAATAGAGCCACTGGATTTCGGGCGGCTGCTGCTCGGAAATGAATAGGCCGACGAGCATGGCCAGCAGAGGACTGATCAGGGTAAGCAGTCCAATATGGGATTTGCCCAACTTTAAACGTTCAGATTGAAATAATCGCAGCCATGTTGCCACATCAATCCACATCCCTTCTAATGAAGTGAACAAGGCTGAACAGAAAGACGACGAAGCCGATCAAGATACCTGCGATGACGGAGTACTCTGGAATATTGGCTTCATTTACAAGCAGCGGCCACTTGTACGGCATCCAATCCGGCATTCTAATCGAATACACGGATACGATCGTGCCTAGAATTCCGCAAGTAAGTGGAATGGCTTGGTTGCTGATAACGGTAGATAACCATAGCTGCAGTGCGAGTATGGGCATAGCCGCTAAGAATGGATAGAAGCTGTTCATGAGCAGCAATGACCAAGGAATATTTGTGCCGAAGCCGAGAAGAAGGCCGAGCAGTACAGATCCGATAGCAAGCAGCAGCGATGCGGTGAACATCATGAACAAGCTCAGGATATATTTAGATGTGAAAATACTGAACCGTGACACAGGAAGCGCGAGCAACTGCTTCCATGAGCTTTGGCGATGCTCGATACTTGCAATTAAAGAAGTAACTAGCGTTATGCCGAACAATAGGGCTAGAACGGCCAATAATTTAATGTCGCTAAGCAGCCCGAACCATACTTGATCTTTCAGCTTGGATACGAGGTAGTCATAACGCAAGCTGTAATTGAGTGCCTGCAGGCTGATAACACCGAATGGGCCTAGGACAATGAGCAGCCATATCCATGTATGGCGTATTTTCACAAAGTCAGATGACAGCAGCTTCCCGATCATCGATTGTTCCCCTCTCCAGTCATTGAGAGGAAGATCTCTTCCAGCGACTGCCGCTGCTCTTCTACTCGATACACGGACAGTTGGTTATGGACGAGCAGATCGACGACGGAGGCAACCTGACTGTCTGGCATGTAGTTCATCAAGACGCGTCCTTCCTGCTGCTCTACAGCACATCCAGATGCAGCGAGCAGATTCGCTGCCTTGACAGGATTCGAGACCGCGAATCGAATACGATGCTGCGCCTGATCCTGTAATACGCTGATGGAATCCTGAAAGACCATACGTCCATGCTGAATAATGCCTACGCGCGTAGCCATCTGTTCAATCTCACTCAATAGATGACTGGATACAAGAACCGTAATGCCGTGCTGATGGGGAAGGCTCTTAATCAGCTCTCTAATTTCCAGAATCCCAGAGGGATCAAGGCCATTGGTCGGCTCATCCAAGATGAGCAGCTCTGGACTGCCCAGCATAGCTGCGGCGATGCCAAGCCGCTGCTTCATGCCAAGTGAATACCCCTTAACTGGGCGATTGGAATCGTTTGTAAGACGAACGATGGCAAGCACTTCATCGATCCGCGACTTCGGCACATCGATAATTCTGCGTATGGCCTCTAGGTTGTCCCGACCAGTCAGATGAGCATAGTACGATGGATATTCAACCAGCGATCCGACCTTGCGCAAGATTTCTAGCCGATGGGAGTGCAAGTTCTTGTTGAATATTTGAATGTTGCCCTTCGTGGGGCGAATAAGTCCAAGCAGCATGCGGATCGTCGTTGTCTTGCCTGCGCCGTTCGGGCCAAGGAAGCCGTATATATCCCCGCGTTTAATCGTAAGCCGAAGCTGATCGACTGCTCGGCGGTCGCCATATGTTTTCGTCAACCCTTCGGTTTGAATGATTGTTTCACTCAACGTATATCACCTCGTCAGTTAACGATACAGGTCGAAGGTTAAAACAAAGGCGGCTGCTTGTTTAAATTCTGTTTAAGAAAGGATCTGTTTAAAAAAGGAGAAGAAGCCCATGAACATGATCGCGTCCATGGGCGTAGTAGGGGATGTACATTTATTCATAAGGATACTTTCGGTTAGTTCGGCTTTCCGCAGTGGAAGTAATTTATGTTGGTCTGGATTCTGGATTCGTTACAGTTGGGTTCAATTGATTCTTATGTTACATAAGGTTTAGCCTTCATAGGCTCTATCCTCATCCTTGTTCCTTCTGAACTGCTCGTTACTTCCCATTGCAGCTGCATTTCTGCGGTCATCAACTCGACAATCGTCAGCCCAAGGCCAACGCCTTTACTAGTGGACGCAGCGCTCATACCGGGTCCGTGATCCTCAATCACAATTGCAGTCTTCTCTCCATGCCCATGAATCGCAATTCCAATATATCGCCCTTCTGCGGCATGGCGCACAATATTTTGAAATAAATTATCGAGGATGCGCGTCATCCACTGTGAATCGACCCTCCAAGTAACGGGCTGCTCCGGGAGCTCAATATGAATCTCAAAGCCTTCTTTCTCCCAAATCGGGTACCAGCTTGCCGCAGAAGTTCGGACAAGCCGCAGCATATCCGTTGCTTCCATCTTCAGCGAATACTTGTGAGCAGACAGCAGCGTGTACGCCAATAAATTATCAACAAGCTGTCCCAAATCATTGACTTTCTTATCGATAAGAACAAGCGACTGTTGACCTTGCTCAGACAATGGCTCTCGTTGGAGCGAGTGGGCATGTCCCCGAATCGTGGTTAGCGGTGTTCGAAGATCATGGGACAAATTAGCGATCAGTTCCTTGCGCAGAGTTTCTTCCTCTTGTTCCCGTTGACGGCTGGAGGTGAGCTGCTTGATCATTTGGTTGAAGGTATGCTCCAATTGACCAATTTCATCCCACTTCGTTATCTCGATTGGCGAAGGCAAGCCATTTGTGTTATCGGGAACCATCGCCTTGCCTAACCGCACAAGCCGACCCCGAAGCCTGTAGAAGAACCACCAAGAGGCAACTGTAAATAGACCAAACACGAGGGTGATGACGATAAGAGCGTGTGTTGTGCTGTATCCCGCTCTATCTGTTACCATCAAATTTCGAGCGATTTGCATAACCATGAATCCTTGCTTCGGATCCTGCCCGATAAAAGCTACGACGGTGAACGGATCTCCATCGTAGCTCTTCTTCATAAAGGTAATGGCGTCCCCAGCATTCCATTGTGCTGGCAGGCTGGGCTGTACAGGAAGCTGAAGGCGAGTAGTACCGCTGTTATCTACCCAGAATAATTTGGCCTCCGGGTACTCCTTCTTCAGCTCATGCAGTCTTTGTTCAATCGCGGCACGGTCGGCTTGCTTGAATTGAGCAGCTTCTTGGTGCCACCGCTCTTCCAAATTAGCTGCTACCGCATAACGATTTTCGACGGGTTCCCCCCCATTCTGCAAGAGAGATACATAATACAGAATTGTAGAGGTTAATGGAAAAATAATTGGCCAGATCATGAGCGCGACAAATACAAGCGTCAAATACCGGATCAGCAGTGATTTGCGAAGTGGAATACGGGAATTCATAGCTTCACCCGATATCCGATGCCGCGAATCGTTTCAATAATTTCTGGCTGGCCTGGATCGTTCTCGATTTTCTCCCGCAGATGTCGAATATGAACCATGAGTGTCTTATCGCCCTCCATGTAGGGTTCGCCCCAGACGCTCTCATAAATTTGTTCCTTCGTTAAGATCTGATTGGCATGACGCAGCATGAAGGTAAATATATGATGCTGCTTGCCTGTCAGTGTGATTTCTTCACCGGTCAAGGCATGCACAATGTGATTATCGTGCAGCGAAATACGCAGATGCTTCAATTCGATGGAAGCAGGGTACTGCTTCTCGAAGCGTCGCAGCAGTACCTCCACTCTTGCAGCAAGCTCATCCGGATGGAACGGCTTCGTTACGTAGTCATCGGCGAATTGCAGCCCCTGAAGCTTGTCGTCAATAGACGTGCGAGCTGACAGCAGCAAGATGGGCGTACTTGGATATTCGCGTTTCAGACGCTGTCCCACCGTAAATCCGTCCAATCCGGGAAGCATCACATCAAGTATGATCAGATCGCTATCAGGTGCGTGCACCAGTGCATGTTCACCGGACAGCAGCCACATCACCTGATAGCCTTTATCTTGCAAATAACTGCTGGCCCATGTCCCGATTTCTTTGTCATCTTCTATGTATAACAGCCGTTGACTCATTATGAACGATCTCTCCCTATCGTGTCTTCGTGTCATTGAACATTATAGCTTAAATGAAACCAGATGATAGAGAAAGAATGCAATAGTTGGACGATAGCCGTGTAGTTCATACTAGATTCATCAGCCCTCGCTACTAGTACCGAATAGGAGGCAGGTAGAATCTATTTCTGCTGCATCGCCGCCTGACTATTAATCGGCTGCGGGTTGTGCAGCAGGCTGCGGAAGATAAACAGGGATGCTGTATAGCACAGCATCGTAACAACTACGATGGAAGCAAACCCTGCAACGCGTACATAGAGAATACCAGCCAGAACGGATCCAAGCATCGTTGCAAAATACATTGTGCTGTTCGCCAGCGCGGATACGGTTCCACGTGCATTCGGCTGATCCTTCTGAAGAGTTCCCATTAAGAGAGGGAACAGCATGCCGCCGCACAAGGCGATCAGCGCATAAGCGATACTAATGAATGCAATAAGTTGGCTGGTCATGACGATCACATACATCGCGATCATGCCAAGGAGTGAATATGTAACAGTTCGCCGAATGCCGAGCGTGCGTTCCACCCTCGAGACGAGAATACTGCCGAACAAATTGCCGATCCCAAAGCCAAGGATGAATAGTCCCGTTTGCTGTACAGTAAGAGAGAAGTCATCAGCGAGCCAATTCCCCAGATAAGAGAAGGTAGAAAAAGTACCTAGTTGATATAAAAAATATCCGAGAAAAGCAAAGGTGGTGCTGCGGCGCGAGAAAAGAGCACGATATTGTCGTCCAAGAGAGCTCAGTGAACTTCGTTGTTTCGTCGCTGATGGGATAGAAGGGAGCTTTAGCGCCAATATGATGGTAATGAGCAGCGCAGTTACTCCGATGGCATAGAAGGGCAGTCTCCAACTGCTCGCGGCAAGCAGGCTGCCAAGAGGTACGCCGAGACATTGCGAGACGGCTAAGCCAGCAGTTGCGGCGCCCATCGCTTTGACGATTTTGTGGGGTGCTACTAATTGAGGGATGGATGCCCATATTTGCGGCGAGGCGATTGCCGCGCTTATTCCCGCCAAGGCGCGGTAGGCGAAGAAGAGGGTGAAGCTTGTTGTTGAACCGCACAGTGCTGTGAACAGAGAGAATCCCAGCATCCCTCCAAGGAGACAAGACTTGCGATCCAGTCCGTCGGATAGCGGTCCGGCGATTAGGGCGAAAAGGGCGTATCCGAGTGCATAAGCAGAAATAAGCCATCCTGATTGTTCGACAGAGATATGTAGAACTTCCCGTAGTGTTGGCAGCATAGGAGAGACGATAAAGGTATCTGTACCGATGATGAACATCGTGGCAAAGAATAAAGACATAATAGTACGGAATGATGATGCGGCAAGCGGTTGATTCATCGTGTTGCTCATTGTAATTGGCCTCCTGTAATGAATACGCGATCTCATGCGGCAATGATGTACGCAAGGGATCGTTTTTAATCGAGATGATTCATAGGTTGCAAATGATAATGAAATAGGTAAGATTCACTGAATATGAAGGTGCGCACCTTTGTTCAATAGTTCGAGTGTAATCGAACTATTGAATGATGTCAATCATTTCGGTACAATAATGACATGAGAACATTATTTCATCCCGATATCGAACATATTGAACTTTCGCAAGTGTTCTATGCGCTCAGCGAGCCGATTCGAATGAGTATCGTGCTGCAATTGATGAGCATTCCGGAGCAAACCTGCGGGGGATTCGATTTATCACTGTCCAAGTCTACCATGTCCCATCATTTCAAAGTACTGCGCGAAGCAGGCATTATTCGAACTAGAATGGAGGGAACACAGCGATTCATCTGTTTGCGCAAGGATGAGCTCGAAGCACGCTTTCCTGGTTTAATGCAAGTAATCCTGACCCAAGCCAAGGTATGACGTCGTAGTTCGGCTAATAGAGGAAGGGAATCGCAAAGTGTTAAAGTTGAAGTGCTGAGCCCCGCATGGGTATGAAAATTCATGAACAAAGACGCCTCCATCCCACAAGTATAGTGGTTTTGGAGGCGTCTTTGTTTATCTGTCATGAACTCTCTTGTTACTACTCTCTTGTTACTACTCTCTTATTAATGCTCCCTTGGAACATCAGCTGTTCAGTTATTTTAGGTGTTTATGATTGAAAATTGGCACCGTGGCGGCGTAAGCGCTGCATGATCCATACCGTAAGCAGCATATAACAGAGAATGACAACGCTGCTGTTGTCTCCTGCTACATATACAGCTATGCCTGAAGTCGGAACCGCAATGCTGCGCAGAACACTCCACATTACATTATGTGCCGAGTGGAAGATAGAAGCTGTCCATACACTGGATGAGCGCAATCGAATATAACCGATGACAGGGCCTAGGAACAGGCAGGATACGACAATGAATAGGCATGCAAGAATCGGATTTTGATCTTGGTGGTAGATGGGAGACAGCAATATAATCGGGATATGCCATAGTCCGTGAATCAGGCCGGTGGCGAATAACGCTTTTCTCTCTCCCAAGCTATTTACAAGAAGCGGAAGCAAATAACCTCTCCAGCCAAGTTCTTCACCAAGTGAGCTTGTAAGTACGGCGCCGACAAATTGTATCGCAACTACGATTGGGAAGGCCGTCCAATCATAGCCTGAATAGTTAGACGGGACCTCGAAGTCTAGTACACCAACGCCCAAGGCGGATCCATAGCTCAGCGCTACAATGACAGATGGAACCGTGATGCAAAGGAGCCACCATTTGAACCCGAATTTTCGTAATCCAAGCGCGGCCCATCCGGATCGCGACCGGCCGTCTTTCGTCACCAAGAGGAGCATAATGAAGGCAGCCACTGTTGGTGTGAGCATGTACAGTAAGAAATTGGTGTTCGGAACGATACTGAAGCCTATAGCGAGAATGAAGACGATTGCTGTGTAAATCAGCGCTTTTGTATGGCTGTGTAAATTTGAAAACATGCTGCATTCCTCCGGTTTCGCTTTTTTTCATGGGCCTATCATATTACAATAAGGATGGTGCTCCCAGTGAGGAACATCTGAAATGCTGTCATATGAATATCCTATTTTGGATGTGTAGAGGTTATCAGGAACATAACTGGCTGAGTGTACAGAGAAGTATGTTACTTACATAGAAAGAGGCAAGTGAATGGAACAACGACAATGGCATTGGATCGACACAGCTCTAATGGGCTTATACATTCTCTGGATTGTATCAGGGGTAGTTTATATTGCCATATCACCGGACTTTAGTACGATTCATACCGGACGTACAGTCGTACCGTTTATATTGTGTTCTGCGCTGCCTTTGTGGTTCTGGAGACCTGGCAGCATTCACCCGTCGAAATTTATTGCCTCGGAAATAATTTTGTCGGGAGGCATTAACATTTCCATGCATTTGTCGATGCCTGTTTATCTCGACAATATGGTGCTGCCCGCACTTCTCATTGGATTTATGACGTCAAGGAAGAATGTATGGTGGGGAGGTTCGCTCGTCGGACTTTTTCCTTTCATTGGTTTATGGAGTGGCAAGTTATCTTGGCTTCAGGCTTTGGACTCGTCTGTAAATCATTTCATATTGTTCGGGATCGGTGTTGGCTTTCATGTGTTCCTGCATTCGCAACGAAGAATGAAGCAGCTGCTTCAAGAGAATGAGCATCAATTCAATATTATTCGTCAATATGCGGAGCAAGTGGAGCGTCTTACCGTTCAGGAGGAGCGCAATCGCGTAGCTGGCGAATTGCATGATACATTAGGTCATTCCCATGCATCGATTGTTATGGGGTTGGAATCGGTCAAGGTTCTTATGGGGGACGACCCTGAACAAGCAAAAAGTAGGCTTGAGAGTGTGATTGTACACGCACGGAGCAGCTTTGAAAAGATACGACATCACATTCATGGTATCGCTCCTTCTGAAGAAGGGGAGAGAACATTGGATGAGGTATTGAAGCACTTGCTGGACACGCTTGGCAATCAAACTGGTATTGCATGTAATCTCAAAACAGAAGGCATCATCTACTCTATTCCTTATGCACACCGTATGGTATTAGAGCGTTGTGTGCAGGAAGCCGCTACAAATGCAGTGCGTCATGGTAGAGCATCATCGATCAAAGTTAACCTTGTCTATGACGAGACAGAAGTATGCTTATCGATTCGGGACAATGGGCTAGGCAATGAGAAGCTAGCCTTTGGCTATGGTCTGTCATCAATGCAGGATCGCCTGCATGCTTATGGTGGACACTTATTGGTGCGTACTTCATTAGGGAACGGCATGGAAATTGTATGCAGGATTCCGCGCAAGTTGCATATAGAGGGTGATCAGCCGATCCGCTTGCTCATTGCTGATGATGAGCAGCTCTTTTGTGAGAGTTTGTGCTATTTATTCAGCCAAGAAGATGATGTCTATGTCATAGGTGCAGCGGTGGATGGGAAGGAAGCGGTTGAATATATGGAGTGCGAGCATCCTGATGTCGTGCTCATGGATATTCGAATGCCGCGAATGGATGGCTTGGCTGCTGTTCGTGTGATGAAGGAGCGATGGCCGGATGTGAAGATCATTCTGCTGACTACGATTGAGGAATCAGATTATGCCGTTCAAGCGATTGATGCGGGAGCGGAAGCGTATCTGCTAAAGTCCATGCATCCGAAGGAGCTGCTTGCCAGCGTCCGTCTTGTACATCAAGGGGGAACGCTCCTATCGCAGCCGATCGCACGATTGATGACCGATCAATTAATGCAAATGGATCACACTGAGGATCGAAGTGAAATGGCAGGGAGTATGGGGCCATGCATGGAAAGCAGTGAAGATCCATTCGGCTTAACTGAACGTGAGAAGCAGGTGCTCTATTATTTGGCACAAGGAAAGAAATACCGTGAAATTGCTCAGATTCTCTATTTGTCCGAAGGAACGATCCGTAATCATATCTCAAGCCTATATGCCAAGATGGGAGTAAACAACCGGATGTCTGCTGCGAATGCAGCACGGAAAGCACGTCTTGTATAAAATGAGAGAAAGCGCTTAGTGAAGTCACTAGGCGCTTATTTGTATATTGGACAGTTATTTTCGTACTCGTGCTACAATGGCTTGATTGACACGCATCATTTCTTGGACGGAGATTCGCGTCAGTGAATAGGGGGAGCCCCCGCCTGTATATACGAATTCCTGTTCCAGAACCTTCGGATCGATAAGAAATGTGGCTGTGAAGCCAAAGGAAGGAATCCCGCCGGCAGGATATCCGGCTAGCTGAAGCATTTCTTGCTCGAGCGCCAAGCGTGGAGGGGGAATAAGCAGTGCCTTGCCAACTCTGCTGGTGCTTGCGCGGTCTTCGCCCTTGACGATGGCTACAAGTAAGTGACCTTCACCATCGATCATGCAGACATTTTTAACAAAATCAGCTTTATCGGCTTGCACCGCTTGAGCAGCATCCTCAACGGAATGGCACAGTTGATGTAGACGCAGATGTTCAGCAGCTATTTGATTCGCGCGGAGATAGGAAATAAGCTTGTTATCATATTCATTTGTTGACTGTGGTGGTTCCGAATTTGCTAGATATTCCTTATTCTCATTCATTTATGTTCCTCCATTCAAAAGGAAAAGAGCTCGTGTAAATGCAAGTGAACGTGTAAGTGAAGTGTAGGTGTAGGTCGCTTGCTAATAAAAAGGCATCCGGTCTCCCCGTAAGGAATCGGATGCCGAGCCAATTATGCGCGCATTAAGGAGCAACAGAGCGCAATACAGTGCAGTTGCCATCAAGCGTATATTCACCAAGGTTGGCAGGAAGCAGGAAGCATTCGCCTGCTTTGAATGCGATCTGCTCGTTAGCAGTTGTGAGTGTACCTGTTCCTTCGCACACAACAAGAATGACGAAGCTCTCTTCAGTTGTAGCGAGCGCCCATGGCTTCTCAACGATGCCTTTTTCTACACGGAAGTACGGAGACTCCGCGAGCACCAGCCACTCATTAGCGACAGTGCCATTTGTAGACATGCGGGTTGCGCCAGCGCCTTCGTACGCAATGACATTCAAGGAATCCTCAATATGCAGTTCACGCGGCTTGCCGTCGAGACCTGGACGATTGTAGTCGTACAGTCGGTAAGTCGTATCGGAGTTCTGTTGGATCTCAGCGACTACGACGCCCGCACATAGTGCGTGAACCGTACCAGCTGGAATGTAGAAGGTGTCTCCGGCTTGTACAGAAACTTCTTGGAGAACCTCCATAATGCGGCCTTCTTCAATCGCCTCTGCCATTGCTACGCGATCAATGCCTTCTTTCAAACCGTAAATGATTTTCGCGCCTGGCTTCGCGTCCAGCACATACCACATCTCTGTCTTGCCCAGTTCGCCTTGCGGCAGACCTTCATACGTGTCAGTAGGGTGTACCTGAACAGAGAGATCATCATTGCAGTCCAACAGCTTGATAAGCAGTGGGAATCGGCCGTTCTTCTCAGAGAAGCCCTTGGAGCCGAACCATTCTTTGTCGTATTGTTCACGTACTTCGTCCAAGCCAAGTCCAGCCAGTTCACCGTTAACGACCTTCGTCGTACCATTCGGATGATCGCCGATCATCCAACCTTCACCAATATGTCCTTCTGGCAAATCCAATCCGAATTGCGTCAGAGCACGGCCGCCCCATACGCGTTCTTTAAATTCTGGTTGAAATTTCAATGGATAAGGTCTTGTCATGTTCTCTCACTCCCGAGTTGTCTAGTATCTAGTTGATTGGAAAAACTCAAGTCTCTCGCCGTCCGGACCCTTAAAGAAAAAATAGCGGCTGCCGTTCGGCAAGGTAACCAGTTCTTCATCAATAAGCTCAACTTGAGGCAGGCTCTTCATTCGAGCCAACTCAGCCTCTATATCGTCAACAGTGAAGGCGATATGGTGAACCCTGCCTTCTTCCGTTAAGCTTCCAGGATAACCTTCTACAAGTTCAACTTCCGTTTCGTCAGCACCGTCCCATCCGAGAAAGGCGAGGCGAATGACACTATTCGTATGGAGAAGGGTTCCTTTCAGCTTCAAGCCGATGACTTCTTCATAGAATCGAATGGATAGTTCTATATTGCGAACCATGATCCCAACGTGCTCCATTTTGCGAACTGCCATTTCACAACAACTCCTTCAATATGGTGAACAGGATGGTGGGACAGATATCGAAGCGGAAGCTGCAATCGCCAATCCAAGTGGGAAAGGCTCTACACGCGATCAGATGTTATTTGCGTTTCTCCACCGCTATGACATATGGTGCATCTGGACGCTGCAGCATTCGATAAATAACGGCTTGCCCAAGACGCGCCGGAAGAGACTCCGCCCAAGCTCGAACTTGTTCGGCTTCGTCATCGCCGCCGCTGTGTCCGGGATAGAGTACAATACTAAGCACTCCGCCAGGCCGCAGCATGGATAAACCGTTGTCGAGTGCTGTAAGTGTCGTCTCAGGGACGGTCATAATGCGCTTATCTGCTTCATTCGTAGGCAAATACCCAAGATTGAACATGATGGCAGCGGTTGTACCGGACCATTCTTCGCCCAGCACCTCATTCATGGCATGATGGCTGGCTTGAAGCAATCTGACATGTGCGTATTCGTCTTCGCCCAGCTCACGATGAAGCCGCTTACGAGTCAGCTCAAGCGCTTCATCCTGAACATCGAAGGCGGCTACTGAGCCGCGCGATCCAGTAAGGCGGGCGAGGAATAGGGTATCTACTCCTGTTCCCATCGTTGCATCAATTACGCGTTCACCGGACTGCACGCGCTCTTTCACTACTTGCTGAGCATAGCCGAGTACGGATAGAAATCCCATCTTATGACTCCCTCCAATACTTGCCCTGCCATGTGTTGCGCCGTTTCAGCTCCGCATCGATGCCATTGAGCACTTCCCATTTTTTCATGCTCCACATCGGACCAATAATTAAGTCCCGCGGTGCGTCACCTGTAACGCGGTGGACGATCATCTCCGGAGGAAGCATTTCAAGCGAATCGACGATAAGCTTGATATACTCATCCATCTCCAGAAAGCGCAGCAATCCAGCTTCATATTGCTTCACCATCGGCGTCTTGCGCATGAGATGTAGCAGATGAAGCTTAATGCCCTGCACACCCATCTGAGCGACAGCTTGGGCCGTCTCGAGCATCATACTATGCGTCTCTTGCGGTAGTCCGTAGATGATGTGGGTGCAGACACGAATATTATGCTTGCGCAGTTTCTCTACGGCTTCGATGTAGCATGCCGTGTCATGCGCGCGGTTAATAAGCTGAGATGTCGATTCATGAATCGTCTGAAGTCCCATCTCGATCCATAAATACGTGCGCTTATTAAGCTCTGCCAAGTATTCGACAACATCGTCCGGCAAACAGTCAGGCCGTGTCGCAATGGACAAGCCGACGACACCAGGCTGCTCAAGAATGACTTCGAAGTAATCTCGCAATACGTCCACTGGTGCATACGTATTCGTATAAGCTTGAAAATAGCCGATATATTTGGCGTTTGGCCATTTCGCATGTTGTCTGTCTCGAATGGTGTTGAATTGAGTGACCAGATCGTCGCGCCGACGACCAGCGAAATCTCCGGAACCACGCGAGCTGCAGAACGTACAGCCGCCAATCGCGATGCTTCCGTCCCGATTCGGACAGGTAAACCCAGCATCGAGCATCACTTTGAATACCTTTTCTCCGAATTGCTCGCGCATCTCATAATTCCATGTATGAAACCGCTTGTCTCCCCACAAGAGGGGGGAAGTCGATTGTGTGTGTATTAAGCCGTCCAATGGCATACAAGCCCTTTCAATTGCAGTGTAAGTTGATTGTTATGCAAAACGTGCGCCGTCCATAACGGAAGCTTATTGATAACAATCCCATTGTATTATTGTAGCAGATTTAGCCGTAAAAGCGAAGACAGCGGGCAGCTCTGTTGTTCTTATTTGCCTGCATCGCCGTCTTTACTTTTTATCGCTGGTCATGCACAATAAGGGCTTGGAGCATAATCAGTATGGAGGAAAGTACACATGCGCTTACGTGGCAAAAGAGGAGCAAAAGAGCTGCTTGCAGAGCAAACCGACTTGGTCGTGCTTGAGCCGGAGCAGTTGAAGGGCAAATGGAGTGAGGCGTTCGGAAATGACCGCCCCATATATGTTGAGCTGGGAATGGGAAAAGGGCAATTCATCAGTAAGATGAGCTTGAAATACCCAGACATCAACTTCATCGGTGTGGATATGTACGATGAGTTGATCGCTCGTGGATGTGAGAAGGCTCGCTTATTTCGAGAAGAAGCAGGAATGCAGGAAGCGTCCAACCTGAGACTAGTGCGCGCGAATGTCGAATTTTTGGAGCAAATTTTCGCAGAAGGCGAACTTGAGCGCGTATACTTGAACTTCAGTGATCCGTGGCCGAAGAAGAAGCACGCACGCCGTCGCTTGACTCATTCGCGTCTTGTTGAGAAGTATCGTTACGCGTTGAGCGATACAGGTGAGATTCATTTCAAAACGGACTCAGAGACATTGTTCGAGTTTTCCTTGAACTCCTTCGCAGAGATGGGGCTTCAAATGCGGAATATCTCCTTGAACCTGCATCGTGATGGTATCAATGAAGAGCATGTCATGACAGAGTACGAAGAGAAATTTATGGGCAAAGGCATGAATATTCATCGTGTCGAGGTGCTCGTTGGGGATCAAGCATACAAGCAGTACCGCTCTTCCTTGCCTCACAATGAGCCTTACAAATCCCGTTAATTCCGGGTCGCAATCATATATGGATGATCAAAAAAGCCGCTATTCTGCATGAATGATGGATGACAGTGCTTCATCATTCGCATGCTTGATAGCGGCTTTACTATTATTCGATTGAAGTAAATGGCACATTCATCATTTGTAGGATTGCTTCCGCACATACCTTAGGATGATAACGTGATGCCTTCTGCTCATGCTCTAAGCGGCGTGCGGAGACCTCATCGTAATGATGTACAAGAAGATTCATCCATTTCGTAATCGTATGTGCAGACTCGATCGACTCGCCATATCCCTTCTCCGTGAAGTAGTGGGCATTCTCTTCCTCTTGGCCGGGAAGCGGCTGATAGAAGAGCATCGGAATCCCCTTGGCCAGCGCCTCGGTACAAGTCATCCCGCCTGGCTTAGTAACAAGCAGGTCGGACACATCCATCAATTGGTCAACTTCCTTGGTGTAACCCATCAGATGAATATTCTCATACTGGAAGCGAGGATTCTCCAGCATACGACGGCGAAGTTTCTCATTATTCCCGATACAAAAAATAAACTGTACATCTTTGCGCCAGCGGGTGAGCAGCTCTGTGGATTGTGTCGAATCCATCATTCCCCAGCCGCCGCCCATGACGAGTACAGTCGGCATGTCTTTCAGCCCGAAGCGAGCGCGGATGGATGATTTGCCCATTCCATCATGCGGCTCCCAGAAATTCGGATGGACAGGAATCCCTGTCACTTGTATGGAATCGCTGCTTACGCCATGCAGTTCTAGCTTCTCCTTCACCTCTGGCGTTGAGACGAAATAGCGATTCACAGCCGGACTCACCCAGGCTGCATGCGCATCATAATCGGTAATGACCGTACAGAGCGGGACATTGAGTCCAAGTCGACGCAATCGGGAAATGACAGCGCTTGGGATCGGATGAGTGCATACGATCATATCAGGCTTAAGCTGGCGCATAACGGACATAGCATGAGTGTAGAATACCCGGTGCAGCGCCATTGTAGTCAGTCGATTTAGCGATCTATTATACTGCGTCTTATACATAAAGCCTACCAGCTTCGGCTGTACAAGCACAGTCTTGCGATATGCTTCTATAATGAGCGGAGCTGTCTTGGGGTTAAGGAAGCTCCCAAGCTCCATCACACGAGTTTGCACATGCGGAGACAGCTTGCGAAGGCTGACAGCAAGTGCATGGGCAGCTTGGGTGTGGCCAGCTCCGAAACGCTCTGACAGCAGCAGGATACGCTTCTTTCCTTCGTGCTCGGCACCAAGAGTGATGCCGGAAGGAAGTGTAAATGTCATTGCTTGATGCACGGTATTTCACCCTTTTAATCGATCTTCTAGATATATCATAATTTCTATTACCCTACTATACCCGATGTCCGCAATTACACAATAGGCCATAAAGCAACGGTGCTTACGGCAGCGCCTGTACCGATGAATGCACCAGCAAGACAGTCGGATGGATAGTGAAGTCCTAAGTACATACGGGACAGTGCGACGATACATGCAATCGGCAGAAGTCCCCATGACAGAGTCGGATTAGCTATTATGAGCGGGACAACGACTGAGAATATGGCTGTCGTATGTCCAGAAGGAAATGAATGGTCAACAAGCGGCTTGCGGAATGTGCGTATATTAGGCAATGCTAAGTGTGGACGCACACGCGGATACCACTTCTTAATTAAGGCGACAGGCAGATGGCTAACGGCAAGTGCAGCAACACATTGCCAGCCAACGATATTCCATGGATTAGGCGCCAGCCAGGCAAGCAGCAAGGTAAAGGCAATCGTAAAGGTTGCCCCGCCCAGATGGGTCAATGTATACAATATAATATTCATGCTCCGGTGATGCAGCCGGTGATTAATCCAAAAGAATAATTGACGCTCACGATTACCCAGCCACGCGATAACACGGGTCATGTCGGTTCCTCCGTTATCCGGTATTTAATAATATGATCGTAACAGCGTAACATTAACAGAAGATGATGGGTTTGTGAATTTTATCTGAAGTCGCTACAAGTTCAAAGAGCATCTTTAATCATATTTTCAAATGCCGAGCATTTCAACAAGTTATTCCTATTTTACCTTGAAGTGATACTGCCTGCAAAATCGCGAATTACGCACGTAGAATGCCTATTTCTTCGATTATCTTCCTGTAGTGCCCTATAATGAAAGGTGTAGCATGTACGGTAGGATTATGCGGTGAATCCGCTATGACAGAGGTTATGGATGGTAATGGTTCTATACATTAGCATCTTTGGCAATGCTGTATGAAGATAATGCCAGAGACATGTTTTCCATATATTCCAAACGGGTAATAAACATTACCTGAAACTTTCTTCCGTTGTAATACGTCCATAATAAAGAGAGGGCATATCCCTAACACAAAAAAAGTAAATTGTTCCATTCTCATTGTCTTTCGGATCCTGGATCAGCTTTGAAAGAACAGCAAATTTTGACGAAAAGGGGGTCAAAAGCCATAATTTCTTAGCATTTGGATGAAAATATAACATAACCTTGCGGGAAAGCATGATTCGATGCGACTTCGCACAGTAACTTCGGCGATAATGTTCATATTCAAGCGTTGAAAGCCAATAAAAGGTTTTGACAAATGAAAGCAAACATTAGAAAATCGTGATCGACCGTTTTCAGCGGGGTAAACCATATATAGAGTTGATGAGCATGCGTTCATACATAAAAAGAGAGCGCCATGTTCGTTGACGCAACAATGAAATTGAAGTAGGGGTTATTTAAAAGGGGGACACCAAGCATGGTGGATACGTTATTTATCGTCTTGCAGGTTCTGCTGGCCGCGATTGGGGTGTACCAGTTTACCTTGTCGCTGTTCGGTATTTACCGCAAAAAAGAGAAAAAAGTATACGAACCGCAAAAATCCTTCGCTGTGCTCGTAGCAGCGCACAATGAAGAAGCCGTTATTGGAGCATTGGTTGAAAATCTGAAGGCGTTGGATTATCCGAGAGAAATGTACGACGTGTTTGTCATCTGTGACAATTGCACGGACGGTACAGCCGATATCGTAAGAGAGCATGGCGTATATGCTTGCGAACGGCATAATCCGCATCAACGAGGCAAGGGTCATGCCATCGAATGGATGTTGAAGAATCTGTGGGAAATGCCGCGTCAATACGATGCAGTTGTTATGCTTGACGCTGACAACTTGGTAAGCAAAGACTTTTTGACTGAAATGAACAACGATCTGTGCTCGGGGGCACGCGTTATTCAAGGATACATCGATACGAAGAATCCAGAGGATTCTTGGATTACAGCCGCATATGGCGTAACATACTGGTACTGCAACCGTCTATGGCAGTTGTCCCGTAAGAACTTGAACATGGCTAACTTCCTCGGCGGTACAGGAATGTGCTTCGAGAGCAAGCTGCTGAAGGAAATGGGCTGGGGTGCAACGAGCTTGGTTGAGGACTTGGAGTTCACTGCCCGCTGTGTGAAAAACGGCATCAACCCAGTGCTGAACTACAATGCACGCGTGTTTGATGAAAAGCCGCTTACGTTCAAGGCATCGGCTCGTCAGCGTTTGCGCTGGATGCAAGGTCACTTTACCGTAGCGCGTCGTTATTTCTTCCCGCTGCTGTGGCAGAGCATCAAGGAGCGTAACTTGGCGAAATTCGATATGGCGCTATACACAATTACGGTGTATACAGTCTTGGTTACTTTCCTCATGACGGCGTTCATGTGGGTAGATGCAGCATTCTTCAATGGGCCAAACGTGGCAACGTTCTTCCAGTACCTGCCTGAGTGGGTTCCGGTTGTGTCACTTGTGCTGTCCTGTGCTGTATTCGTACTGGCGTTAATTTTGGAAGGTGTCAAGTCTTGGCGCATCTATGCATCTCTGATTACATTCCCAGTATTCTTGCTGTCCTGGTGGCCGATTACGTTCTACGCATTCTTCACTCAGAACAACAAGGTATGGAGCCACACTGAGCATACACGAGTTGTGCGCTTGGAAGAGATGCAAGGCAAGCAAGTGTAAGGCGTAAAAAAATAATAACAGTGGCTTGACTTGGTCCAGTTCATTGTGATATATTATTCAAGTATTTGAAACACATATTGCAATTGGAAAGAAGAAGCCCACGCTTCTCACCTGACCGACATGTTGTTGGCTGGTTATGACTCGCACTGCCTTGGCAGTGCTCACTAGATTAGAATGTCTATGTGAGGGATGTGGGCTCGATGAGCTTGCATCCCTTTTTTATGCGATAACCAGTTAGATGCAGGAAATTCGATTATGGAGGTGGCACACCATTAGCAAGGATCATTTGATTAACGAGGACATTCGTGCAAGAGAGGTTCGCTTAGTTGGTGCAGCTGGAGAGCAGATCGGCATTACGCCGTTCCGCGAAGCGCTGCAAATGGCTTACGACGCTAACTTGGACTTGGTAAACGTGGCTCCGCAGGCAAAACCGCCTGTATGTCGTATCATGGACTACGGAAAGTTCCGTTACGAGCAACAGAAGAAAGAGAAGGAAGCGCGTAAGAACCAGAAGATCGTCGATGTGAAGGAAGTATGGTTCCGCGCCAATATCGAGGAGCATGATTTCAATACGAAGCTCCGCAATGTCTTGAAGTTTCTGGGTGACGGAGATAAAGTGAAATGCTCTGTTCGCTTCCGCGGACGTGAAATCACGCATGCTGATATCGGGAAGAAAGTGTTGGAGCGCGTTCTGAAAGAAGCTACTGAGCTTTGCATCGTAGAGCGCACACCGAAGCTGGAAGGCCGCAGCATGATTATGATTTTGGCGCCGAAGACGAACAGCTAATTCGGCCCGCCGCGCAGGAGAAGGCGGCGGATAAGAGAATACCGAACTTGAGGAGGAAACGATAATGCCTAAAATGAAAACGCACAGCAGCTTGAAAGGCCGCTTCAAAATTACGGGTACAGGTAAAGTACGCCGCTACAAAGCGTACCGCAATCACTTGCTTTCCCACAAATCGAACCGCACGAAGCGCGTTCTTGCTACTAGCCCAGTAATGGCAGCAGGCGACGTTCGTCGTATGAAGCAACAATTGGCTAACTTGAAATAAGCAATTATACGGAAACATCGAATCGATTGGGAGGTTAATACGAAATGGCTCGAGTAAAAGGCGGATTTACGACACGTCGTCGTCATAAAAAAGTATTAAAATTGGCAAAAGGGTACTTCGGTTCCAAACACAGATTGTTCAAAACAGCTAACGAGCAAGTGATGAAATCCTTGCTGTACGCTTACCGCGATCGTCGCGTTAAGAAGCGTGACTTCCGCAAATTGTGGATCGCTCGTATCAACGCAGCGGCTCGCATGAACGGCTTGTCCTACAGCAAATTCATGCACGGCTTGAAATTGGCTGGTGTTGAAGTGAACCGCAAAATGTTGGCTGATTTGGCAGTGAACGATATCAACGCGTTCAACTCCTTGGCTACAGTTGCAAAAGAAAAAGTTAACGCGTAAGAGTGCGTTGATATAAGAAAAGCAGCGATTTCGAAACTAATTCGAAACGCTGCTTTTTTTCATATAGAGAATAGAAAACATCATTTGCAGATCATTTGCTTTCTATTCTCGTTATGGAAATGAGTAAAGGTGTTATGTTGTTTACTCCCAGTACTTGCTCGTCGTTAGCTTATCCGCCAACTGTTTGCTAGCTACACGTCTTACCTTGCGCAGCTCTGCTCGCTCTGTGGCCGATTCATGAAGCAGCTTCTCTTCCTCCGTATCGGGAATAACAGGGGGCACAAGCGCTGCTGAGCCGTCCTCATGACGTGCTACGAAGGTTAAGAAGGAGGTAGCAGCTACAACGCGCTCGCCGGTATATAGCTGTTCTGCAATGACCTTGACGAACACTTCAATGCTAGTCTTGCCTGTCCAAGTGACGAAGGACTCTAGGCAGACGGAATCTGTGGGACGAATCGGCCGTAGAAAATCTACGGAATCCGTGGATGCAGTCACGACATTATGACGGCAGTGCCGCATCGCAGAGATGGATGCTGTCTCGTCAATAAGACTCATCAGCTTACCGCCGAACAGCGTCTGATGGTTATTGACATCGTTGGGGAATACACGACCGGTCTTGAAGACGCGGGATTCCTTGCAGTGTTTGGGTGCAGGAAGTGAAGTTGTTGTTGATTGTTGTTCTGACATAGCCTTCATTACGCCCTTTCTAAGAAGTCATAGGTATATTATAAAGGGTTCACTCTCATTCATGCGGAAGAAAAAAATGACATTCGGGCATGAAAAGAAAAGGACTGACACAAGGAATGCCAGTCCAACAAAATTTGCGGTTAGAGTATGCTTATTGCTGCTAATTGCTGCTTGTTCGTGTGCTCGATTGGCTGATGCGGCGTTATGCCTTCTTAAGCCCTCATTAAGCCTTCAGTGCCTGCTTGAAAGAGTCAGACAGCTTCGATTGAATCGAAGCAAGCTGGATTTTGAAGTTTTGCGGTCCATCTGCTCCAGGAGCAATTTCATAACGGTCGAACGTCAGCACGAGGTAACCGTTCGATACATAGAAGTTTTGTGTTTCTTTAATTTGTTCGAAATTAAAATCAGCTTTGTTCTTCTTCAGAGCAATTTGATTGCGAACGACATTGCCAAGCAGGGATTTATAATCGGTATCCTTGTTGAACAGATCGCCAAGCTGCAGGGCATGCGCATTCTCTTCATTCAGGAAGGTATATGTGTCTGTACGGCTGGCGCCGTTAGCCTCTGCGCTCGTGATTTTGTACGTGTCGGCAATCAGGGACATGACATTGCCGCTCTTCACGAAGCGGAATTCAGAATTCAACACAGCCGGTTCGAAGGAAGCTTTCTGTTTTTTCGCAGCTTCAGCGGCTTTTTTGGAAGCTTCATAAACTTCAGCTTTTTCCTTCGTTGCATGACGCATCAAAATATCATTTAACTGCTCTTCGTATTTGCTGTCTTTCAAGCCCGATAGAACAGGTACACTCATATTGACATGCACAAATTTATTTGTGGCTTTAATTGGCTGTTTTGCTGCCTTTGGCGTTGGAATTGCGGATATGTACATTTCGGACAATTTGCCGAAGCCTTGCAGATCAAAGAATACGTTGTTCGTTTTCCAGTGTGCCGTATAATCGGAAGGTGCCGATTTATCCAGAGCAGGCTCAAAAGCTTTGCCCAGCTCTTTGGAAATTTGAGGTGCTAATTGTTTCGCCATTTCATTGTCGAATACGAGCGTTACTTGGTACACCTTGTTGTTATCGTCCAGTATGTACTGTGCAGTAACTGGATTTTTCAAATTGAACCATTTTTCTTTGAACTCGATCATCGTTGCTTTTTTGCCTGTATATTCGATTTTCCCTTTGCCTTTGCTTTGCTGCAATTGTTTCAAGGTAAGACCAAGACCAACTTTGTTTGTTGTATATGTATTGTTCAATGGAGTCGCTGTTGTTTGAGTAGGAGTAACTGCTTTGCCTGCAGCGGGGGCCGCGTAAGCTGCTGCGCCCATGTTCGCGATCATTGTGCAGGAGAGTGCAAGTGTAACAACTGTTTTTTTCGTTTTTTTCATCGATGTTTCAATCCCTTCGTGTGTACGATCTTCTGTGATGACTGCTCTAATAGTATATTCCTTGGAGAGATCGAAGAGTTTACAGCAGAATAACAATCGAACGGGAAAAAGAAACAATCTTTTCATTGAAAGCGGCTTATGTATGACGATGTATTCATGATTGAGAGGAATGAGGGGAGAAAGAAGGGGAAGAGGTGATGTGTGTATAAACGCATCCATAGTTGAGAATAATTATCACTGTAAGCAATTCGTGCGTTAGCAAGGGCGGCGTGACGGCCGCCCCATTCTACTTACAGCTTTGGTTCGAATGTCTTGCAGTCCGTGTCACCGGAATCTCCAGCTTGCTTGCCACGATTGTTCACTACATAGATAGAAGTCGCAGCACATTTGTTACCTGCTGCCCAGTACTTGCAGGAGTTTACTTCACATAGTACGTCCTTAGCCATGGTCGATTCACCTCCTCTCCTTACTAACTTCGCCAGTGGGCACCTCTTTTTATACATCTAGGAGAAGTTTCTATCATTTTGTAGTTTCCGAATCCTATCCTTTTTCGTTACAATAGAGGAATGTGACTTCGAGAAGAGGAGTGGGAATTACATGATCGATCTATCCAAGGTGGACATTCACCAGATGGTGATTCATAAGGTGGGCAACCAATCCAAAGATGAAGGAGTTCGTGTATCGAACGAACTGTACCATATACCGAATGACGACATACGCGAGACGCTGCTTAAATATTTTATCTCCAGCTTTAAGTTTGACATGCATTATACGTTCCAGCATGAAGCTGAGTTACCCTTGAATGAAATGTATACCTATGCGAGCCGCACATTCCAGCAGGCGGGCTCGTTCCATGAACAGTCTGTTCATATGCTGAATCATTTGTATGAGCAATCCTCGCATCCGCAAATTAAGGCTGGCGAGCTGTACGTTGTGCACCTGAATAATATTTTGTACAACAATTTCAGTATTGATGCGATCGGGATCTTTAAGTCCGAAAATAAGGATGTATATATGCGAATTGATGAGCTAGCATCCGATGACTTGGGTCTTCAGGTGGAGCAGGGCATTAATATTCGCAAGCTCGACAAGGGCTGCATTATTTTGAACGTGCATGCGGACTCTGGTTACGTATTGGGCGTCGTTGACACGTCAGCGGGCAAAGGCGGAGAGGCAGCACAATATTGGATGGAGGACTTCCTCAATGTGAAGCTGCTTGAGGATGAGCATTATTTAACGGACAAGGCAATCGATATGTGCACGCAATTCTATGAAGATGTCATCGTTCCGGCTGCGGAAGAGCGCCCTGAGAAGAAGGACAAGCTGATGTTCATTAATAGTACGATGGAGTACTTTGCGAAGCATGAGCAATTCGAGGAGGAAGCATTCGCAGAAGAGGTTATCGGGCAGCCTGAGCTTGTACCGTTGTTCAAGGCATATAAGGAAACATTTGAGGAGGCCAATGAGCTGCCTCCGATTACGGAAATCCCCATTTCGCAGCCTGCATTGAAGAAGGCCAAGCGCTCTCATAAGAACAATATCCGTACAGACACGGGGATCGATATGAAGCTCAAGCCAGAGAGCTTTCCATTCATTGAAAAGGGCTATGATGAAGAACGCGGCATGCATTATTACAAAGTTTTCTTTCATGAAGAAGAATAGAGTGAATATGATTCAATCCACTACATCCATACCAGAATTGGTATGGATTTTTGTTTGATTGCATGGATATTTGTAGTTTTAGAACAAAAAGCCGAATTTATTGCAATATATTTAAAATGTTAATTTCACAGATTGAATATAATGTAACCCTAGGAAGCAGCAGAGATCGCAATTCAAAACAATAGGTGCGAATGTAGTATCAAGTCATGTCATCGATGATTTTTTCCTTGAAGTGGGCAGACAGGAAGGGAAAGAATAAGAGGAGGGCTTGAGTTTATGAGAAAATTGAAAACGCTGTCAATTATGCTGGTCACGCTATCGATGCTGCTCTTATCTGCGTGCGGCGGAGCGGGAGGAACAACAGAAGGAGCGAAGCAGCCGGAGAAGCAGGAGGCGCAGAGCCAAGGGAATGACGAGAAGAAAGGGGAGACAAAGAAGGAAGAGACACCAGCCGTTCAAGAGCCAGAGAAGAAAGAGCTCCCCGCTTTTGATATGGGTGGTGAACCCGTCAAGTTTATGGCTTGGGGAGGATTGCCGAAGGAAGGCGAATCCAATGCGGGCGATGAGCGTCTGAAGCGAATGAAGGAGATTGAGCAGAAATACAACACGAAGATTGAGTGGATCGTTGTTCCATGGGGCGAGGGACAGAGCAAAATTGCTGCTGGCGCATTGTCTGGTGAGGCTCCGGCAGACTTCGTGCTGATGAACATGTACTTGGCCTTCCCAAGCTTAGCGGAAAAAGGGTACTTGCGTACAGTCGATGATGTATTCAACTTCGACGATCCGAAATGGCCGTCCTCGCTGCGCAGCTCTGGCGCTTATAAGGATAAAGTATATGGAGTTGTCGAGAATATTGATTCCGGTGCAGGGATGTATTATAACCGAACGATGCTGAAAAAGCTTGGTCTGACCGATCCTCATGAACTCGTGAAGAAGGATGAATGGAACTGGGATCATTTTAAGGAAATGGCCAAAAAGGCGACACAGGATTTAAATGGGGACGGAAAAACCGATCAATGGGGAATCGTATCCTATGCGCCAATTTTCACCCGTCAGGCCATCTATTCGAATAACGGCAGCATCGTGGAGACGATGGACGACAAGCTTACTTTTACAATGGGTGAGCCAAATGCGATGGAAGCGCTGCGTTTCGTTTATGATTTGTTTGCAACAGACAAGGTTATTATGCCCAACAAAAACGGCAGCATGGCAGACTATGAGGATACCCAGGCGATGTTCAATACTGGTAAGGCGCTATTCGTGACCGGAGAAATTTGGGAGGCATGGGGCCGCAAGGAAATGGCCGATGAATTTGGCTATGTTTATTTCCCGAAAGGTCCAAAAGGAACTGATTACACAAGTCCCAACCCAGGCATGGCGATGTGGTTCATGCCGGCGAATGTGAAGAAGGCGAAGGAGAAAGCACAAATTTATGAGGATTGGATTTTGTGGGATAAATTGAAGGACAACCAAAGAGAAAGCAATGAGTTGGTGTTCCAGACACCTGAGGATGTGGATGTTGCTATGGATATCCCTACGAAAAATATTACACTCTATCATGATGGCATTGGTGATGTAGGGAAAATGTACAACGAAGCCATCGTGTCATTTACGAAAGGGAAGGATACGCCTGAATCGGCAGTGGAGAAAATGAAAAAGCCCGCGCAAAATATTATCGATTCCGTGGTCAATACGAAGTAAAGTGACACAGATTCATAGATTCAAGGCCAATATCCAATCCGTATGTTCGTAACGGACATACCATGTAGGGTACACCGGTGAAGGAGGGAGTATTATGCGTGGTGTGACGAAAGAACAGGCTAGAAGCTTAATCGGCCAGAAAATCTATGTTCAGCATAAAGACGGTAGCGTCGTAAGCGGCAAGCTGCTTGAGGTGAAGGGCAACCGGCTTGTGCTGGAACAAGGCAAAGGGAAAAAAGTAAAGACGAAAGCGATTATCCCGCTTGTCTTATTTGACTTGCTGGCAATCGGCACGGCGCCTTTTGCATTTGGCGGCTATGGAGGCTATGGTAGCGGATATCCGTATGGTGGCGGCTATGGATATTCCGGGTACGGAGGACCAGGGTCATATGGCGGATTTTACGGAGGATATGGATACTATAGATAACATGCGGACATAAGGAAGATCTGCAAATAGAAGAGCGTAGTTACCTGCTAAGCATAGAAGAGTCGACAGTGAGCCCGGGCAAATGCCCGGGCTACTCGCTCTTACAATTTCTTTCCCATCTCATGGCACACCACGGCGGGAACAAAGCGAATGAATCGATACCCTCTGCGTTCATAGAATCGTTCTGCCCGCACATTACCGTAATCGACCATCATGCGTGCTTGGGCGCATCGCTTGTATTTCCCGTATTGCTCAGCTTTTCTCATTAGTTGCCTTCCGATGCCTCGATGCTGCGAATCTTGAGCAACGGCCAGCATATCGATAATGAGCGTACCTTCTCTTACATATACATGAACAAATCCTATCGTTCGATTGTGACGATCAACGGCGACATACGTGGGCCCTACCTTCAACCGTTCAGGAATTTCCTTCAATAATTGCTCATGGCTTGCGCTCAGATGGGAGTGTGGGAGCAGCTCCCGCTTCACAAGCTGTATAATTGCTTCATCGTCTAGTACAGGCCGTCGAAGTCGGATCATAGGCATTACCTCTGTTCCGTTTGTTTTTCTTAGTTTATGACTTTATTGATCGAGCGGTGATCATCGATTATTTTTTCATGAGATTTCGGAAAAAAAGCCGACTACTGTGAACTATAGTCAAAATGCTTCCAGAGATAAAAGCATATAATGTGAATAACCTTAAGGGGGATACATCCAAAATTTACAGACATTATGGATGATCATTCTAAATAGAGAGAAGCTGTCCGGGATGAATCGAGGCTAGCGGTTATTGTCTATCGCTATCTAGCAGATGAATAGGGTTCATAATAAGCAGGGGGGATACCAATGAAACCTAAAATGAAAGCGTTCGCAATCATGCTTGTTGCACTAACGATGCTGCTCGTCACCGCTTGCTCAGGCTCTGGGGGGAATACAGCTCAGTCGCCGCAGGAACAGCCCAAAACAGAGGCTCCGAAGGAAGAACCCAAAAAAGAGGAACCAAAGGAAGAACCTAAATCGGAGAAAAAGGAGCTGCCCGCGTTTGATATGGGTGGAGAGCCAGTGCGATTCCTGACATGGGGCAAAGGGCTAGAGGAAGGCAAATCGAATGCTGAAGATATTCGCTATAAGCGGATGAAAGAAATAGAGAAGAAATACAATACGAAAATTGAATGGATTACGATACCGTGGGGCGAAGGAGCAGAGAAGATTGCACAAGGCGCACTATCGGGAGAAGCGCCGGCGGACTTTGTTATCCTCGATTTATATTTGGCATTTCCTAACCTGCCGAACAAAGGCTATTTGCTGCCGGTAGACGATTTATTCGACTATAACGATCCGAAATGGCCGAAGCGAATTAAGGAGTTCTCCTCGTTTGCAGGCAAATCCTACGGGATCTTAGAAGATTCAGGAGCAGGAGCAGGCATATTCTTCAATCGCTCCATGCTGAAGCGCGAAGGTCTGGAAGATCCGCAAGAGCTTGCGAAGAAGGGCGAGTGGACATGGGATAAATATTTGGAAATGGCCAAGAAAGCAACTAAGGATACGAATGGAGACGGTGCAACCGATCAATGGGGGATTGTATCCTACGCGCCGGTGCAAGCCCGTCAAGCGGTGTACTCGAATGCAGGAAGTATTATTGATTACAAGGACGGCAAGCTGCAATTTACACTCGGTGAGCCGAATGCAATGGAAGCGCTCCGATTCCTAGGCGATTTATACACGACACATAAGGTGGCAATGCCGAACCGCAATGGCAACTTCGAAGATTACAACGAATCGCAGAAAGTGTTCAACAGCGGGAAAGCGTTATTCGTGCCGGGAGAGATCTGGGAAGGCTCTACACGCCAAGATATGACGGATGAATATGGATTTGTATATTATCCGAAAGGGCCGAAGGCAACCGATTATGCGAACCCGATTACAAACTTCACGATGTGGTTCATGCCGGCTAACGTGAAGAAGGCCA
>NZ_JMDX01000022.1:0-40651 GCF_000935845.1 Paenibacillus sp. E194 | reverse complement strand
GTGATGAGCACGAAGATCATCGGTGGAATATGGTTCGTATTGTAGTCCGTACCGTAGTAATAATTGATATACTGCATAGCCATTGGAACCGCATAGAAGGCCAGATAGAGCTGAACGATAATCGGTGTCCCTCTCATGAAGGAGACATAGAATGCCGCGAGAGAGCAGAGCACGGGAATTTGCTTAATCTTGATAAGCGCTGTTGCAAGACCGATCAGCAGGCTAAGGAGCATGGATGCAAAGGCAATTCCTAGCGTGATCGGCAAGTAGGCAAGCAGTTCAGGAATTTGACTGAACACGAGTTCTACATCAAATAAATTGGGCATGCACATCACTTCTTTATGGATATTTGGAATGGAGCAGGCTTGATTATCTCGTATAGTCGGCTCCTAAATATTGAATGGACAGCTCCTTCAGCTTGCCATTGTCCAGCAGTGTGCGCAGCGCACCATCGAATGCATCGCGAATGGCAGGGCCGTCGCCTGTTTTGCTGAATATGAAATAGGCTTTCGGGTTTTGAATCTTTTCGATTTCTCCCTTAGGAAGCTCTACTGTATCGAGCGCAATGCCGTATTCCTTCTCAATGTCTCTCAGCATGACTTTTTCGGCAAAGGTAAAATCGGCTGCACCATTGGCAATGTCTTGATAGGTTTTGATCTGATCTTGCTCGGTGTAAGCAGGATTTATCTCTTTGTCCGGATGCTCCTTGTTGAATTGTTCGACGAACAGCTGCTCGAATCCACCGCCAGGACTGATTGGGATCGTTTTTCCTGAAAGATCATTAATGGATGCAATGTCTGTACGGCCTTTCTTCACCACTACCACGGTACGATTGAAGTAGTAGTATTCGTTGCCGAACAGATATTTCTCTTCGCGTTCCGGCTTCTTGGTGATGTTATTGGCGCCAATTTGATATCGTCCAGAGTCGATGCCAGCGAATATGCTTGGGAACTCAGTTTTCTCAAACTGAATGTCATATTGCGGAAGCAGCTTGTCAATTTCCTTCAAGACAGCAATGTCGTAGCCATCGAGGTTGTTGTTCTGATCTACATACACATAAGGCTTCGGTCCGCCGCTCGTGCCGACTAGCAAGGTCTTGACCTTCTGCTCGCCGGTAGATGATGCTTGATCGGCTGCCTTGCTGCATCCTGTGGCGATTACGGTGAGTGCCACTGCAGCTGTTACGGTGAGTGCCCAGAGTATTCTTTTCTTCTTGTTCATATTTGGCGTTCCTCCCTCGACTTCTATATCCGAGTAATCCTATACGGTTATTTGTTTGCCATCATACGGGATAACGGGGTGTAAATATAGTAAAAATCGGAACAGCACAAAATTTGTTGATAAGGACAGCTACTTCAGCTATGAGAGATCCAGAGGAAGTGAGGGTCGAGGAGGATTGACAGCACACAGAAGATTTGATTTTAATATAATTAATCCGATAGGATAAATATAATTAATATGGGGGTGATCATGTCATGAATGCACAGCCTGACAGCTTGGGATATTTCCCTCATCAGCCATCCTTTGAACGGAAGCAGATGAACTACTTCGACAATCGACTGTCGGCTTATCCCAAGCCGATGGGGATTCAGTATTATACGTTTTCCTTGGATGAAGCAAGCAACCATCCGATGATGATATTGCCTGATGGAAGTATTGATATTATGATTTGCTGTGATCAGGATCGCCCAACCGCTAACGTATGCGGAACGGTGACTTCAGGCAAGCAAGGCGGGTTCCGCCAAGGGAACTGTGATGTGTTTGCGATTCGCTTCTTCCCCGGCTATGGCAGGCATGTGCTTCGTTATCCCGCCCATGAGTTCACTGATTGCGAAATCCCATTAGCTGATGTAATCCGCAATTCCTCCATACTGCTGGAGCAAATTGCAGCAGCGAACAATATGCCGGCAAGAATTGCGATATTCGAATCGTTCTATCGCCAGCTTATCCAAGAAGAGGACGAGACACCGCCCTGGCTGAAGCATGTAACGGAGCAAATCATTAGCAGCAGCGGTTCGCGAAGTATGTCTGATTTATCGCAGCATACAGGGTATTCGTCACGATATATTGCGAAGGTATTCCATGAGTATGTAGGGATGTCCCCGAAGCTGTTCAGCCGTATCGTGCGCTTTCAGCATGTATTGGACGCACTGCTGCGCTCGAATTATGAGGGGGTAATGGAGGAGATGATGGAACTGGGGTATTACGACCAGAATCATTTCATTAAGGAGTTCAAGGAATTCAGTTCGTTTACGCCTAAAAAATACATGGAACAGCTATGAATTCATTCGTCGCACCAATCGCCCGATAGTTCAAAAAGGAACAAGCCAAGGCGGAAGATTACACATTCTGTTCTCCATGCACGGTATTTAGATATATAAAAAGCCCCTCTAACTCGTTGAAGGAGTAGGAGGGGCATAATGCGTATACTACTTTTTCAGTAATAAATAGACGAAATACGGTGCACCAATCAGTGCGACGACGATGCCGACTGGAATACCATCTGGCTCCAATACGTTGCGTCCAATCGTATCAGCCACCAGCAACATCCAGCCGCCTAGCAGTATCGCTACAGGAAGGAACAGCTGGTGCCTTGGGCCGACCAATGCTCTTGCAATATGCGGCGCCATCAATCCAATAAAGGCGATTCCGCCCGTCACAGAGACGGCTGCGGCAGCTAGTGCAACGGCAGCAATCAGCAATGTCAGTCGTTCCTTCTCGATGGATACACCTACTCCGATTGCGACAGGCTCATTGAGTGCCAGTAGATTCAGACGATTCGCCTTATATAAGGTATAGGGGATCAAAACAACCAGCCAAGGCAGTATCGCCCAGATAAATGGCCAATCTGTACCCCATACATTCCCCGCAAGCCACTTCGAGATGAAATCAACCTTGGCCCTTTCCGAAGAGGAGATAAGCACGATCATCGTTCCCGACAGTGCCATGGAGAAGCCTACACCGGTCAGTACCAGCCGTACAGGCTGCAGCCCTGAAGTTCGTTGATACGAAAATAGATAGATAAGAGCTGCTGTAAGCACAGCCCCGATAAAGGCGACAAGAGGCAGCATATATGCGAATGAACCCATGTCTATGGGAACGAACAGGAAGAACACCGAAATAGATACACCGGCCCCAGCATTAATTCCGAGTATTCCGGGATCGGCGAGATCATTGCGAGTCACACCCTGCAGGAGGGCTCCTGATAAAGCCAGAGCCATGCCGGATAGGAGTGTAATCAGGATGCGCGGCATTCGGATAGAATACAGCACGAAGTCCTCCTTGAACGTCCCCTGCCCAAGCAGGGTAGGGAGCAGCCGATCATAGGACAGTGATGAATAACCGAGACCCATTCCGACGATGACAGTTAGTAGAATAAGCCCGAACAGCAATACGAGAATAAGCCGCTGCTTTCTCAATAGAGAGGGTAAGATCATGAGAATGCTTTGCCTCCTTTATGTACAATGAACAGGAAGAAGGGCAGGCCCAGCATGGCAACGATGGCTGCTACAGGTGTCTCGTATGGGCTATTGATTGTTCGTCCAAGCGTATCGGCAAGCAGCATGAAAGTAGCGCCCGTAAAGATGGACATTGGCAATATAAATCGATAATCCGTGCCGACCATAGCTCGTACAATATGAGGAATCATGAGTCCGATAAAGGCCATATTGCCAACAAGTGCTACAGATGCGCCGGCAAGCAGAACGATGACGATAAATAGGATGATCTTCACCATGAGTGTTTTCTGACCTAATCCCACAGCGACCTCTTCATTCAAGCTTAGAATGGTCAGCTGTCTGGAGAAGCCAATTGCAATCAAGATGCCGACGAGGACCACGGGAACGATAATTTGAAGCTGACTCCAATTGGTACCGATAAGCCCACCAGCAGTCCATAAGGAAATTTCCCTAGATAGCTTAAAATAAAGCCCTGTTCCTTCCGCTACCGCGATGAGGAAAGCAGTGACAGCAGCACCAGCTAGAACGATACGAAGCGGGGAGAATCCTCCCTTCTTCATTGCACCGATGCCAAATACGATAAATGCACCAACTGCTGCACCAATGAAGCAAGCAATCGTAATCGCATAATAGTTGGCGTCAGGAATCAATGCTAGTGTAATGGCCAGCGCTGCATTGGCACCGGCAGTAAGCCCAAGCAGGCCAGGATCAGCAAGCGGGTTGCGTGTCATGCCCTGCATAATCGCACCTGCTACAGCTAGGGCGGCACCGACAACCATCGCACCTATCTCGCGTGGAAGACGGATATCTCGTAAAACGGAAATGTTGTCACTTGTAGCATTCGACGTAAGGGCAAGCCACACATCGCGCAGCGAAGTGTCAGCGGCGCCAAATACCATAGCGACGACAAACATCCCAGCGCATATAAGGATTCCCACAATTAACTTTCCTACAAATGGAATCATATGTTGATTCGAGTTCACCATGCATAATGTCCCTTTCTCATAATGGTGCTTAGAATACAGGAAAAGGAATTCTTAAAATTAAGAATTCCTTCTCCAGACGTTACTTGCTTGCCGCGAAATCTTTACTGAATGTCTCCAATTGGAAGTCCAATGTGAGCGGGTCATTGAAATAGAATTCATTCATATTAACCTCGAACACGCGATTGTTCTTCACGGCAGGGATATTTTTATACGATTCCGTTTCTTGGAATGAATTGTCGCCAGCTTTGTTCTTACTGAGAATGACATAGTCGCCTGCGAATTGCGGAAGAACCTCAGTAGAGAGTGCGAAGTAGCCAGGTCCCAACGCTTTTTCTTTGACTTTCTCCGGCATGTTCAGCTTCATCTCTTGGTATAGAATCTCCGTTCCACGTCCCCAGTTGTTGCCGTATACATACAATTGCTTATTGAAGTTCTCGATAACCGAGACAGTTGCATTTTCACCGATTTTGGCTTTAATGTCCTTGCCGGCCTGCTCTGCGCGCTTCTTGAAGTCGTCGATCCAAGCCTTCGCCTCGGCTTCTTTGTTGAAGAGCTTCCCGATTTCCAGGTGCTGTGTTAAATAATCGACCTTGCCGTAAGTGAAAGTAACGGTAGGGGCAATTTGGTTCAGCTTGTCTGCATTTTTTATTCCCGACAATCCGATGATCAGATCCGGATTCAGTTCAATAATTTTCTCCAGGTTCTCATCAGACACTTCTGCAACATCTTTCAATTTTGACTCAAAGCGAGGGTTCTGCTTCGCCCATGCATCTACTCCGACTACATTTACGTTCAGCGCCATGACATTACCAGCGAAGGATGCCAATACAACAACGCGCTTCGGATCAGCAGGAACTGTCACAGGCCCATTTTCTGACTGATATGTAATTGTGTCAGATTTGCTTTCTTTGTTCTCTGCTGCATCTTTCTTCGGCTCGGCAGCAGGGCTTGTGCAGGCGCTAATTGCGAGCACGAATATGAGCATAAAGGGGATGAACCACTTCTTCATGATGCTGTTGCTCCTTTAATTAAGTTATATGTGATACACATCGGCTTGTTCGTTCGAGGATCCCGTCCGATTTCAGCATCGATTTGAAACACCTTTTTCAGTACATCTGAGGTCATAACCTCTTCGCAGTCGCCAGCCTTGACGATCTCACCGTTCTTCATTGCGATGATGTAGTCGGCGAATCGAGCTGCTTGGTTCAGATCATGGAGAACCATGACAATGGTGCGCTCCTGCTCTTCATTCAGGCGCTGCAGCAGCTCCAATACTTCAAGTTGATGAGCCATGTCCAAATACGTTGTCGGCTCATCGAGAAAAATGATTTCTGTCTCTTGAGCAAGTGCCATAGCGATCCAGACGCGCTGGCGCTGACCGCCGGAGAGGGCGTCTACAGGACGATATTTGAAGTCAATCGTCCCTGTCATTTCCAATGCCCAGTCGATGACCTCGATATCCTTCTTCGTTAAGCGTCCGAACCCGCGCTGATAAGGGAATCGGCCATAGGAGACGAGCTCGCCTACCGTTAACCCGCTTGCACTTTCTGGGGTTTGAGGCAGAATGGCCATTTTTTTCGCCAGCAGCTTTGTATTTTCTCTTACAATATTCTCACCGTCGAGGATGACATTCCCGGATTGATGGGGAATAATGCGAGTAATTGCTTTGAGCAGTGTAGATTTACCGCAGCCATTGGAGCCAATGATCGTTGTAATCTTTTTATCGGGAATAGGTACACTTAGGTTTTTGACAATTAATCGTTCACCGTAGCCAATGCTTAAATCATCTGTATATAGGCGAGCCATGCTTCAACCTCCATTTATGGAAAGAAACCACCGTTATCGTCATTAATTGATAATGATTATCAAGATCATTTCTCCCCATAATATAAATTTCTGCATATCAGATGTCAATAGTAATTTTTGTTGTAAAAGAGTAATGAATCGGATATCATTGATAATGATAATCAATACCAACGAGTTTCTGAGGAGTGAAAGGGAAATGGATCAGGAACAATTATTTGATGTGACGGTCATTGGAGGAGGCCCAGCAGGGCTGTACTCTGCTTTTTATAGTGGACTTCGTGAAATGAAAACAAAGCTGATCGAGTATCAGCCACAGCTTGGCGGCAAGGTGCATGTATATCCAGAGAAAATGATCTGGGATGTCGGTGGACTAACACCTCTTACAGGGGCACAGTTAATTAAGCAGATGGTGGCGCAGGGTTTGACGTTCGACCCTGAGGTTGTACTTAATGAGAAGGTCGAATCGATTGTTCGCAACGAGGATGGCATTTTCGTACTGGAAGCATCCTCCGGTCAGAAGCATTATTCCAAGACGGTCATCGTGGCAGTGGGCGGCGGAATTTTGAACCCGACTAAGCTTGATATTGAGGGTGCGGAGCGCTTCGAAGTAACGAATTTGAATTATACGGTGAAATCACTCCGGAAGTTTAAGGATAAGGTCGTGGTCATTTCAGGCGGCGGGAACTCTGCCATTGACTGGGCGAACGAACTAGAACCGGTCGCGAAGAAAGTATACTTGACGTACCGGAAGGATAAGGAGTCTTTGTCCGGTCACGAGGCAACGATTACGCAGCTGATGAACAGCTCTATTGAGTGCTTCTTCAATACTTCCATTACGAAGTTGATTGCAGCGGACAACCATGAGACGATTGAACGAGTAGAACTGACGAATCAAGCGACAGGCGAGATGGCAGTATTGCCGATTGACGAAGTGATTATTAATCACGGCTATGAGCGGGATTCGAGCCTCATTGGCAACAGTGCATTGAAGATTGAGCAGGTAGAAGATTTCTATGTGGCGGGCAATGCCAGCAGTGAGTCTTCGATTCCGGGGCTGTACGCAGCAGGGGATATTTTGCATCATGACGGGAAGCTGCACTTAATTGCAGGCGCCTTCCAGGATGCAGCCAATGCGGTGAATAAGGCGAAGCAATTCATTCAGCCGGATGCAAATGGCTGGGGAATGGTATCTTCCCACAACGATGTGTTCAAGGAACGCAACCGTGAGCTTGTGAAGCAGATGATGAATTCATAATAATAACGAAGGGACGTACCAAGGCTTGTTGCTGCAAGCTACGGGTGTCTCTTTTTGTTTGCCTAATCCATTGAAGTATCTCGGGAAATAGCCGATTGGGTGACTAAGAGCGCGGGATATCTATTGTGCTACGGATCTATTCTAAGGAGTGTGTTTGATGATGCCACCATTGAGCCTATTTGATTGGGATTGACGGATAAATGTCATAGGCGTACAATCAGTTAAAATTTCAGGGGGCGATGGCATGTTGGAATCATGGAGCACAGCGGATGACTTGGTAAATAACCCTTATTTTCAACGGGACGAGGTGCCGTTCAATCTGCTGTACCGCATTTGCGAGTTGGACGGGGCAACTTGTCTCAAGTCGAAGGATGGTACCTTGATATTTGCACAGTCTCCTGGACATAATGGGTGGCTTTGGATGTCGAAAGAGATAACGGATTCGGAACGTGATGAGCGCTTGAGAGAGCTTGCGGAAGTGCTTGAATCGCATGAATTGCCTGGCATTACGGGATTGCCGAACACAGTGGAACGATTCGCCAATCTGTATGCGAATGCAAAACAGCTGCACTATGACACCCATATGGGGATGGAATCGTATTGCTGTCCGAAAGTGCTCAAGCCACAGCATGTAGGCGGAACAATGGAAAAGGCCTTGGGAAATCGTACGGGTATCGTGGCTTCGTTTTTGGCAGGATTCTCGGAAAGTGCATATGGAGTAACCGTCACGCCTGAGAGCCAATTGTCTGCGGCTGAAGGATTGATTGGTCAAGGGAATCTATATTTCTGGATGGTCGATGGTCGGCCGGCATCGATGGCAAATATTGCGCACCGATCGCCACGCCATGGACGGATTAATGCGGTCTATACGCCGCCTGCATCACGGAAACAGGGCTATGCAAGTGCCCTTGTAGCGGAGGTATGTGAGCTGCTGCATAGAGAGTCCCTGCAGCCGATGCTGTATGCGGACTTGACTAATCCCGACTCCAATAAGGTATACCAGCAAATTGGGTTTGTGGACAGCGGCAAAGTGACAGACATTAGATTTAATAGAGGGTAAGCACAACAGGGGCAATCATTAATGCATTTATGATGCACCGAAGAACCGAAGCATTGAAGCTATCAGGCAAGCGTGCCTATAATACATAAGAAGGGAAGCCTTCGGCAGTTCAATCTGATCCGAAGGCTTCTTATTGTTTGCGTAAAGCATACAGCTAGTTGATTAGTCGAGCGCTTGTACCAAGCTTGCACCGAATTGTGCGGTGCCATCCGGGCCGTCGGCGGTAATAATGTCATCATGAGCAACCACATGCTGTGCGATATAC
The DNA here is from genome assembly GCF_000935845.1 of Paenibacillus sp. E194. Classification (NCBI taxonomy): domain Bacteria; kingdom Bacillati; phylum Bacillota; class Bacilli; order Caryophanales; family Paenibacillaceae; genus Paenibacillus; species Paenibacillus sp. E194. Next base: position 31,821 of record NZ_JMDX01000022.1, on the reverse strand, counting down.
GTGACATGATTCGCTTTCAATTGGTCAATTTGAATATCAAGCGGGTAGCATGTCGCTTCTCTGTCTGTAAGCAGTCCAGTACAGGCAACCGTAACAGCGCCTGCGCAAATGCCGGATACAAGCACGCGTTCTTGATGTGCCTGCATCAAGTATTGCTGCAGCTCCTTGTTATCCCACAGATAATCATTCGTGCCAGAACCGCCGATAACGGCTACGACGTCATAGTCAGCAGCGGACACATCAGAGAAGATGACTTCTGCCGTGGCTTTGCCTTGGAAGTCGCCTGTGATCTCGCCGGTTGTGGTGCTGGCAATGGTGACGTTCACTCCTGCCTGCTCCAAGGCAGCTTTTGGCTGGAACAGCTCATCTTCATTGAATCGTTCGGGTGGTATAATAAATAGAGCTTTTTTATTCACAAAATATGGCCTCCTATTTGTGGTACACAGTTACGTTGGTGTCAGATCCGTGCTGCAGCACGTGCTGAATCACTTCTGAATATGAAGTGGACTTGATGTTGCGATCATCGCTGTAAGATGTGTCTTATTGTACCGACGCTCTTCTATCCTGTGAAGAATGCACTTTTTTGTGCGGAGGTTACCTATACGTTACTTATTGAAGAAATAAGGGGTTTTGAAATCAATGTCAGATACATTGCGAGAAGAAATAAAAAAGAAAATTGTGAACGGTGATTTTAACTGTGAGAAGGAATTGACGCTGTCCATTATCAGTGGAAAGTGGAAGGTCGTTATTCTCTGGCACTTGGGCGTTGAAGGTCCTCATCGCTTCAGTGATCTCCAGCGCTTGTTCCCGAAGGTATCTCATAAAATATTGACCAATCAGCTGCGTGAACTGATGGAGGATGGAATTGTTCATCGGGAGGTATATCCCGAGGTGCCGCCCAAGGTTGAGTATTCCATGACGGAGCTTGGCATGACGCTCCTGCCTCTCGTAGAAATGATGTATGAGTGGGGAAAAATGCGGATGGATCAAATCAAGCAGGAGCTGGGGATTGAGGGCGAAGGCTGTACGCATCAGCTATGTAAGGAACGGCACGACTGAGCAGGATAACGGTTTGTTGTCATGAGTCAGTATGTGTGATCTAGATCATGTTGATTTTTCCATGCAGAGTGTTTACAATAGGTGGAAATCACGATGAGAAGGAGTGGGAGTATGAGTTGGAAGCCGAAGACAAACCATTCATTCGCGATTTCAATTTCATATTTCCATCCCATAAGAACACTAAGGCATTCGCTGCTTTAGTGTTTTTTATTTTGCCAATTCCGATGGAGGTGTGGGGATGACGAGATACAAGCGAGTCATGATTAAACTTAGCGGCGGTGCTGTTGCAGGAAGCAGTGAATTCGGCTTTGCTCCTGACAGACTAGAGCATATTGCTAGTGAAGTGATGTCCGTCGTGGAGCTGGGTGTCGAGGTGTCGATCGTCATTGGGGGAGGAAATATATTTCGTGGAAATATGGCGGAGAGCTGGGGGATTGAGCGCGCAGAGGCCGATAATATCGGGACGCTGGCGACCGTCATCAACAGTCTTATGCTGCGAGGCGTTCTGAAGGCGAAGACTGATAAGGAGGTTCGCGTCATGACCGCCGTGCCGGTTACTTCTGTTGCAGAGCCGTATATTCGCTTGCGAGCGATTCACCATTTGGAGAAGGGGTATATCGTCATATTTGCCGGGGGCAACGGCCAGCCGTACGTCACTACCGATTATCCCTCCGTACAGCGGGCAATCGAGGTGAATTGCGACGCTCTGCTCGTGGCGAAGCAAGGCGTTGACGGTGTGCTTGAGGCGGATCCGAGAACGAACAAGGATGCGAGGAAATTCGCTTCTCTCCATTATAACGATGTGATCCAGCATAATTTGAGGGTGATGGATCAATCCGCATTTATTTTGGCAAGGGACTTCCGTCTGCCCATCCATGTGTTCAACTTCGATCGACCGGGGACGATGCGCGACATAGGTGAAGGGCAAAACAATGGCACATTAATTAGCGAAGAATCAATTTTACAGTTTGATTAATACAGAAAAGGATCCACAAGAAGTAGAGAACCGCGTTATAACTGGATTCTCGTCCGTTATAGCTGCTTTAAGTCATCCTATGGGATGGCTTTTTTTATTCATTCAAAGCCAAAATTTCTCTTCCGTGCTCTAATGATATGAGAGGGAAGGGAGATAACGATGCCACATGGATATACATAAGCTCGTGAAGAAAGCGCAGAAGGGAAACGACAAGGCGTTCCTGGAGCTATTCCAACAGCACGAGGAAGCAATCTACCGGATGGCTTACATGTACGTGAAGAACAAGGAAGATGCGCTCGATATTGTGCAAGAAACTGCGTATCAAGCTTTTAAATCGATCGGCAGCCTGCGGGAACCGCAGTATTTTAAGACCTGGATTCTCAAAATCGCGATTAATCGCTCTCTTTATATATTGAAGCAGCGCAATAAAATCATTCCGTTTTCGCCCGAGTATGCCGAACAGCAAATAGAAAGCTCCTGCGAGGAGGATATTCCCTTGGCCGTAACTTTGCAGGAATTGCTCGACGAATTGGATGGCCAAGAGAAGAGCGTCATCCTGCTCAAGTTTTATCAGGGGTATACGTTCCAAGACATTTCGGACATGCTGGAGCTTCCCTTGGGGTCCGCGAAAACGATACTATACCGGGGATTGGGCAAACTTCGGAAGAGTTTGAAGAGAGGTGAAATCTCATGAGCCAGCGCAATCGAATTATAGAGGAAATAGAGAAAATCGATATACCAGAGGAGCTGCGCGAGCGAAGCATCATGGGTGTGCGGCAAGCGAAGCGAGAGCTTCGGCAAACGGGCGGCGTCATGAAGATTGCGAAGGTGGCGGGAATCACCGCTGCAGGACTTGTTCTGGCCGTCGCGCTGGGTGCAGCTACCTCTCCTACATTCGCTGAAGTCGTGAAATCATGGTTCTCGTTGAACAAAACGGATGAAGGCTTGAAGAAAGCAGCGGACGAGGGATTTGCAGAGCCGATCAACAAGCAAGTAACCGATCAGGGGATTACGTTGAAGGTGAAAGAAGTGATTCACGATGTATTGCGCATTTCGATCCTGTACGGCATCGAACAGGACGGGAAGTCCATGGATTCGGATCGATTGTTCGATACGTTCATCCCGAACGGATCCGAAGATGACCCGTACGTGAACCGATACGAGATCGTCGATGGCAACGGGAACGTGCTTCCGCTTCGGTTGCAGCAGACCCATGCAGGGAACGATCGAATTCTAATCCTATCGCTAGATGATCTTGTGCCCGGCCAAGAGATTTCAGATATGTCAGATCTGCCAAACCAGATTACGGTGCGCTTCGATATCAATCAGATCGGCAAGACGCGGGGGAAATGGTACTTGGACGTACCTATTGATCTGATGAAGGCGAAGGCTTCTACAACTATCGTGCCACTTAACAAGCGATATGAATCACAGATGGGGTTCAGCGTAGATGTTAACCAGCTTCGTCATGGGCCAAGTAAATCAGAGCTATTGCTGCAAGTCAATGAGACACAGGCATGGAGAAGCGCTCAGAAAACAGATCCAATGTTCCGGTATGAAATTAAAGATGGGAAAGGAGATATAGTGGCTGCATATGATGGTCTGGTACGCAGAGAATTAGCCATCGGAAATAAGAATGTTCTTCAACAGTCCTTGCATGGTCAAGGAACGTTGGGGCATATGAGGTACCGCCATGCGTTCGTTCCTTTTGAGGAGACAAAGGATTTGACCTTGGAAATGACAGCAATCTATACACAGGAACGATTCTCTAAAGGGGATTCTATAGCACTCGATCCGGCGGTGTTGATGAAGGAGCCGTTAAGGAAGGAGGTGAAGGGGAAGAGCATTGTTTTCAAGGCACGAATGAAGACAGAAGAAGTCCCTGAGCAGATGAAGGACGGCTACAAAGCCTTTCAAGGCAAGGGGTGGATACTGGAGGCTGAACAGCAGCTTGGTTCTGACACGCTAGATCTGGAATGGCGCATGATGGACAAGCAGGGGAAGGAAATTAGAGCGGAGTCGGCGACAGAACTGGAGCAGGATTCGCAAGGAAAGTATCGCAATCGTAAGCTGTTCTTTTTCGAAGGTCAGTCCGAGATCCCTGGCAGCCTGAACGTATCCTTGGAGAGTTGGACGAAGAAGACGCCAATCAGTTGGAGCATTCCGCTCGTGCCGTTGGCTGAACCGCTCCCTCCAGGTTACGATGAACCAATATATGAGATGACAGTAGCGGAGTTAAAGCCCGAAATCGTAAGCAAGGCGGAACAGGCTATGCATGATCTCGCTCCAAACAAGCCAGCCGAACTGTATGGCATCGCAGATTACAGCGATCGGTGGTTCCTATATGCCAAGGATAACAGCGAGAGCTTTGTCATTGTGCTCAAAGAAGCGGCAGAACCCATTACTGTACAACGCGCCGTTCCATACCATGAATTGAATGACAAGCTGCGTCAGACGGTGGAAGATACCTTGCGGCAGATGAAGCCCGAACAATCGGTCGCATTCTCGGATGCTGTCCGTGTGAAATCTAAGGAACTTAATAACTGGTCGTTCCATAATGACCAAGCTTCAATTACGATTGATGCGGTAACGGGCCAGGTGGAAATGGCAGAACTGCGGTATGAACATGGAAGCTTCAATGAAAAGGCCAAAGTTGCAGCGGAGAAGGCGTATCCATTTTTTGCGGAAGGCAAGGCATTGCGCTCTACAACCATGATGCAGAGAATGACTCCAACAGAACATGTATGGGAGATTGGGCGTGATATGAATCTCTTTGCCAGAGTGGGGGTACGGACGAACCGAGTCTGGTCGGTTCAGCAAAGCTATAAAGATGATTATCCTGGCGATGACCAAGCTGCACGGAAGAAATACGCAACTTTGCTTTATACGCCAGAACAGGCTATCAGTAAGGTCGATTCGACCGTTAAGCAAGTATTCGGCATCGATATGGAAGGGTACGAAGTGAGCGTCAAGCTCAATGAATATACGTTCACGAAAAAAGGTTCGATGACGATTAAAGGAACCGTCAATGCAAAGGGCGAGTTCTGGAAGTTGGAACTGATTCCGGTAGAGGGAATACAAGATTAAACGGACATATACGAGGAGGGTATTTTTCATGAAAATGAATACATTATTGGCGCTTATACTCGCATGCAGCCTGTTCGCTGCAACTCCGGCTATGGCGGAACAGGCCGACACGAATAACGGAGGGACGGGAATTGTTCAGTATTCCGATCTAGATCAAAAGTTGGCAGATTCGGCAGAGAAAGCAATCGAGCAATACGGCAATGGAAAAGTATTTCAATTGGAGGAAGCGTTCAAGGATAGTTATTTTGTAGATAAAAGAAAAAGAGAATTGGATCATCCAATCCAAGGATCGGAGCGCCATTGTATCGGCCGATGCAGTTTCGGGCGAGGTACTTACCATATCGCTGAGCTTCAAGATGGAGGAGGTAACTGATGAGTACGCATCGTACCTGAAGGCAGCACAGTCAGCAGCGAAGCAGTTAAGCAAAAATGCGGAGCTTGCCTTTACGGAAGCTCAGTTTTTCCAAAACAATATCGTAGACAATAAAATAGAATCAATGACTTTTAGAGCGAAAGACAATCAATTCGTTCAAATCGATACGAAGACAAATAAGCTTTTAAATTTCCGCTTTACATACAAGGCAGCGGATATGGAACGCAAAATCATAAGCGTAGCAGAGCAGGCTGTAAAAAGTATGGGGATCGATAAGGTTCAACCATTTACGAACATTGAATACGAAAAATATGAAGGAAAAGAAGAGTGGAAGCTAGCAAGGAAAATAGAAGTTAAAGGCGATCCCAGAAAAAATGGGGCTGTGATGATAGACGAGAATAACCGGGCGTTCGTGGTCGAGGCTGCTGCCACAATTGAAGCAAAGACGGGCAAGCTTATATCCATAAATGTTAAGCCTACAACGGATAATCAGAAGCGCAAATCATTGACGAAAGAGCAAGGTGTTGCAATCGCTAAGCCGGTCGCGAAAAAATTGTGGAGTGTAGACTTATCTTCCTACGAGGTGAAGGTTAATAAGGACTGGGGCGAATACACGTTTAGCAGAAAAGGTAATGCGTCTATCGTAGCCCAGTTCGATGGCTTCGGCAATCTCGTTCGCATGGAACGAAAATAGAATAAATAATATAGAGAGCAGAATGGTTATGTTATATATAATTATGGGTTCTAAATAATAGAAGAGAGGGCGCCGCAACTGGCGCCCTTACGTAATGTAATGGATCGGTATACGCAATAAATAAATGAAGAAGGGAATTCGTGCAGCTTGATTCGAAACAGCTTTACTTCTTTCTCCTTACCGGGATCCACACCTCACAAATGGACTCAACTCTTTGATCATCCACCCAGTAATATTTTTCAATACAAGGCCCCTCTACCTGCTCGAAATTCGTGGAAGGGAACCACTCGGAATAGATCCGTCGCCATACATTCTGAATTTCCTGACCGGAATCCGGTTCGTCCGTTAACGTTTCCCGACTTTCAAATACGGCGTAAGTGATAGCGGGGATATGCAATACATCAAATTCAGCGGAAACTTCATGTCCCTCGGGAAGGTCATATCCCATCAGGTAGCGCTTCGTTCCATCCTCTTCAAAATCATAAAAATACCCGTAGAGCAGATTGTGTGCGGGCTGACCCAATATCTCGTTTATTCGATCATGCGTGCCATCATTCCAAATTCGTCGAACGAATTCAGGAATTTCTTTGTAGGGATCGTTATGGATGGTGATGCTTTTCCCAATGACCGTAGATTTGATTTCGTCCATCATGCGATAATTCAATGCAGACTCCCCTTTGATTTGAATGTGAAAGGAGATCGGTGCGAAGGACTTCAGCTTCACATCCGTTTTCTTGGCTGCAGAAGGCGCTACCCCATGTAAACGATGAAATGCCTTGGAGAAGGCTTCAGGGGAGTCATACCCAAATTTGAATGCAACATCGATTACTTTACTATCCGATCCTGCCAGTTCTTCTGCTGCAAGTGTCAATCGCCGATTGCGAATGTATTCGGTGACGGTAAAGTTCGTTAAGGCATGGAACATCCGTTGGAAATGATATCGGGATGACAGCGCTGAACGGGCAATAGCATCGATATCAAGCTCGGTGTACAGATGCTCCTCTATATAATCAATTGCGTTACGCAGCATGATGAGTGCCTCCATATTCCTTCGTCTCCTTTCCTACATTCAATGTATCGTTGTGGCGCAGGTATGTCCTGTCTTTGTGTGCGCGAATATGTCAGGTTTTTCTTTGTAGTGCTTTTAGCGCTAATTATACCTGTTGGCATTCGTCTTGCTCTATGAAAACGATGGCTGATCGCATATAACGGGAAAGACTCTTGTTATATTTCAGAAGTTCTGGGACAATAATAATCAGATTATAAGAGGAAGTTCAAAAAGTCCGCTGCGACATTTTTGAACTATTTTTAAAAGCACTTATAAGCAAATAAGACAGAATTTTAACGTGTTGAAAAGAGGGCACTAGATGAATAAGCAATCCATCTATGGATTAACATTGGATCAGTTGGCCGCTTGGTTAGAGGAGCGGGGGCATAAGAAGTCACGAGCATCCCAAGTGTGGGATTATTTATATCGCAAGCGGGTCAAGGATTTCGCTGATATGACAGAAGTAAATGAAGCCAGCGTAGCACTGCTGTCCGAACACTTCGTCATTCATACGCTTAACGAGCATGTGAAGCAGCAATCGGCTGACGGCACAATCAAGTTCTTGTTCAAGCTGCAGGATGGCAACTTAATTGAGACCGTGTTGATGAGACACAAATTCGGGCTGTCAGTATGTGTGACGACTCAGGTTGGCTGCAACATCGGCTGCAGCTTCTGTGCGAGCGGACTGCTGGCGAAGAGCCGCGACTTGTCGAGCGGCGAGATTGTGGAGCAGATCATGAAGGTTCAGCACCATTTAGATGCAGTGGGTGAGGGTGATCTGGTCAGCCATATCGTCGTAATGGGTATCGGAGAGCCATTCGATAACTTCGAGAATATCGTCGACTTCTTGCGGGTCGTTACCGACCACAAAGGTCTGGCAATTGGAGCAAGACGAATTACGGTATCGACAAGCGGCTTGGCGAATAAGATCAAAGACTTCGCAGATATTAATCTGCGGGTGAACTTGGCCCTGTCCTTGCATGCGCCGAATGATGAGCTTCGCACGCGCATTATGAAGATTAACCGCGCGATTCCGATTGCGAAGGTGATGGAGGCGATTCGGTACTTCATCAATACGACGAACCAACGGGTGACGCTGGAATATATTTTGCTGAAGGATGTAAATGATCAGCAGGAGCACGCACTTGAATTGGTACAGCTGATTCAAGAGTGGAAGATGCAGGACGAGGTCAATGTGAACTTGATTCCGTACAATCCGGTTGATGAGCACAGCCAGTACCAACGCAGCGAGCAGGAATCGATTCGTGGCTTCTATGACGTCATGAAGAAAAATGACATTAGCTGCAGTGTACGGTTGGAGCATGGTACAGACATTGATGCTGCTTGTGGCCAGCTTCGCAGCAAGCAGATTAAGAAAGAAAGCAGTGCTGGTGCCGATCAGGCAGCTATGAGCTAAAAAACATATCGTAATCTAATAAAAGGCGTGCCTACCAATGGGTAGGACGCTTTTTTTCATAATGTCTATGAGAAAGTTCTTTGTCCACCCTACTAAATTTTGCTACAATAACACCACGTATTCTTATCGCAATTACATAGAAACAGTTTATATGGTGCTGTGCATGCGCAGCTTAATAGGGAAGTCGATGCGAGTTCGACGCGGTCCCGCCACTGTAACGCAGAGCTGACAATCAAGGCTTTTATCCACTGTTAACTGAGTTAACGGGAAGGTAGATTGTCGAGCGATGATGCGAAGCCAGGAGACCTGCCATATAAGTGCTCTATATTTCTCACGAGGATGGGAGGGGGATGTTTATTCGTGCTGCTAGTAGGAGATTACTAGTGTATTTGGCTGCACCGAAGTGGTTACCTAACATCTTTCTAACACGGAAAGGTGTTTTTTTATTGCCTACATTTTGAATTAGTAAGGAGAGCGGACATTGAAGATTACGAACAGAATGTTGAAGACGAGCTTGTCTGCATTTTTAAGCATTGTATTGTTGCTATCTATCATTCAGCCACAAGTCATAAAAGCGGCTAGTGGGCAGGACAATACACAGTTAAATAACATGATTGAACAGACGGTTCAATATTATAAGGACTATTATAATGATGCTTCTAATAAAGGCGCTGTAAGTGATTCATGGTGGGAGCTTGTTGCTCTGTGGAGCGCGGGTCAAGATTTACATAATGGGACTTGGAGACTACCTACATGGGAAACAAAAGAGCCAAGACTTCGTCCAAATGCAGGAGGCACCGATCATATTCGATATATTTATGGCCTGCTCGCCTTAGGAAAGAATCCGGCTCACGCTTGGGAAACGAACAGGAATCTGTGGGCGGAACTGGCAGCTCAGCAAGATCCAGCAACGGGTGCTATCGGTGGAGTCAATAAACACATTTGGGGAATGCTTGCCTTAAGCGCCGGTGAAAAGCTTGGTCAGGATATGGGGTCATGGAATGCCGCATCCAAGCAAAAAGCACTCGATTATCTGCTCAAAGCACAATATGCTGACGGAGGTTATGGACTGTCAGCTACCGGCAGCTCGGGTGATACTGACATTACTGGTATGGCGCTGCTTGCACTTGGTCAATACCAAGGACAGAGCGCGGTAGATGCGGCAATTGAACGAGCTAAGGAATTGTTGAAAAAACGCCAATTGGACAACGGAGGGTTTGATTCCGTTGGTACATGGGGATCCGGAGATAATTCCAATAGCTTATCTACATCCGTATCGGGATTGGTTGCTGCAGGCGATGATGTCTTGTCAGCAAAGTGGAAAGAGCCTAACGGCACAGTTATCGATGCATATGCACGATTCCAACAAAATGATGGATCGTTCAAATGGAAATTAACAGATTCTTCTACAAATAGGATGGCTACCGAGCAGGCTCTTGTCGCATTGCTCGATATCAAGCATGGAAAATCGGTATGGAGTCGCCTCGCGGAAGTGAAGCTTCCATCGGATCAATCGCAGACAAATGGCAGGACAATCTTAGTTGGCGAGCATCAAACGAGCGTCACCGAAGGAACTTATCTGGATCCATTATCCTCAAGTAAAGTAACACTTGAATTTCTTAAGGATGAACTGCCACACGTAATTTCGGTAACGAGCAGTACTTACTTAGAAATAGAACCGAAAACGGTTGTAATTTCGACATGGGATAAGAGACTTGAGCTACCCCATAGTTTGGGGACAAGTAATGATAATTTGCTTACGAAGGTCAACGAGGGTTTGTCCCTTGTAAACAAGGAGACAACGGGAATTGATCTCCGCTTAAAAGTGGGCGGTGATCAGGAGATCCGATTCAATCAACATGTAACCCTCATCCTGAAGGGGCAAGGAGATAAGGAAGCCGGGTTCATTAATGAAAACGGGATATTTACGTTGATTCCAAAATACGATAATTCCTCAGAACGGAATGAAGAGGTCTACGCTTATGCACTTAACGGCGATTTGATCGTTAAGACCAATCATTTCACTGAATTTGTAACTTATATTTCGAAAATAAAGGAGACATCTGGAGGAGATAATGGCTCCGGCAATGGCAACGGAGGCGGGACAGCACCTGGAGGAGATAGCGGCTCCGGTAATGGAAACGGTGGAGGCGTAGTCCCTCCGGTCACGAATACGATCACATTGTCGGTCGAAAAACGTACCATAGGCGAAGGGGATATTATTGCACCAGTTCGTGTTGAACTTCAGGATGGAGACACCGCGTATACAGTGCTTGATCGCATTGCTGAGAAACGAGGAATTTCCATTGAATCCACCGGCTCAGGGGCTAACCTCTATATTCAGGCAATCGATGGGTTGGCAGAGTTCGATAATGGGAGCTTGAGTGGGTGGATGTACTCCGTCAACGGTAAGTTCCCGAACTATAGTGCGGGAATCTACATTTTGAAGAAGGGCGATGTTCTTCGCTGGCAGTACACGACAAATTTAGGCGAAGATGTTGGCAATAAATTTGAAGGAAACAAGGAAACCCCAGGAAAACCTGGATTGCCAGTTCAACCAGGGGGTGCAGGAACGGGCGGTGGCGCGCTTACACCGAAGCAGGTAGAAGAGTCTGCTAAGCTTAAGAGCCTTATTGACGGTGCTTCAGCATGGATACTAAGCAACCGCAAATTCACCGTTCAAGACAACTTTAATGATTGGGACGTCATGGCGCTGGCACGTTCAGGCAAGCAAGTTCCGTCTACGTATTACACGGTACTAGAAAACTATGTAAAAGAGAAAAAAGGAGAATTCCGATTAGTTACTGACTATGAACGCATGGCTTTGGCCGTTACGGCAATCGGCAAGGATCCAAGTAATGTAGCAGGCTACAACCTCTTAGAGAAAATCTATAATAATGGGCGCATGACAAATCAAGGTACGAACGGTCTTGTGTTTGCTTTATTAGCCTTGGATGCGAACAAAACAGTCGTTCCAAACGATGCACTCTGGACAAGGGATAAGCTGATTCAGCAATTGCTTGCTCAACAAAATACAGACGGCGGGTTCCCGCTTAGCAAAGAGTCTAATGCAGTGAGCGACATCGATATGACTGCTATGTCACTGCAGGCATTGGCGAAATATCAAGATCGCAAAGAGGTCAAAGCAGCCACAGATAAGGCTTTGTCTTGGTTGTCTTCGCAACAACTCGCTAACGGCGGATTTAAAGCATGGGGTGTGGAAACGAGTGAGAGTATCTCGCAGGTGATTATTGCGCTGTCCGGTCTTGGAATTGACTTGGAAGACAAGCGATTCGTGAAGAAGGATGGGGATTTGCTGAAAGGACTGCGCACGTATCTGAATACAGACGGCGGATTTGCGCATTCACGAGGCGAAGCAAGTAATTATATGGCTACACAGCAGGCATTGCTTGCGCTGACAGCCTACGATCGCCTGTTGACGAATCGAGCAAGCCTATATGTGATGACGGACGCCGCATCGACGGGCACGCAGAAGCCAAAGGATGAGAAAACAACGTACACAGACGAGGCCTCCATTTCTGCTTGGGCAAAAGAAGCAGTCCATAAAGCAACGGAGCTCGGGTTTATGCAGGGTACGGGTAAAGATAAGGACGCATCCCAATTTGAACCGAAGCGGGAATTAAGTCGGGCTGAGTTCGCGGCATTGATCGTGAAATATGCTGGTTTACAGCCACAAGGCACAGATTCAGGATTTACCGATGTAAGTGCTTCGTCTTGGTATGCGGGATATGTTGCCACTGCGAAGGAAAAAGGTCTTATTTCGGGTGTTTCGGCTAATAAATTTGCGCCGAACCAGGCGATTTCGAGACAAGAGATGGCAGCTATGCTCGTACGAATGAAGGGGCTTCCGAAGGATGCAGATTCATCGACAGGACCGAAAGATCAACAGCAAGTAGCTGAGTGGGCATTGCCTTACGTCAAATATGCCTATCAAGCAGGTCTGATGTCGGGTGAGGGCGGTTACTTTAAACCACAGCTTCATGTGACAAGGGAAATGGCCGCTGTTGTCATGGTAAGACTGCACGGCATTCAATAATTTGCACGATCAGAAAGAAGGAGAGCAATCTCCTTCTTTCCGTATGAGCGGAACTACATGATAGCAAGCTTGCATCATCAACGAGTATGCATGGCATAGAGGTGAGGATATGTCCGAATGGTTTGCGTGGATAAAGCGCAACAAACAGAAATGGTTAGCTGGACTGGCAGTACTGGCCATTGTAATTGCCACGGTATGGGTATATGGCGGAAATGGCAGCCAGCCGAAGGATGAGAGGCTGGCTGGTCATACAACGGCACAAGAGCAAGAGCATTCGAGACAAGCTTCTAAGGATCTGGCAAGTGAGACTGCTAATCTATCGGAACAGAAGCAGGATCAAGGGAATTCAGAATCGTTGCCTCAAGCAACAGCTGATCCCAAGTCTGATACAGTGCAGGACATAGGAAGCAAAACAGGAGACACGGATAACCCGGATCACAAGGAAAACGCTCTGATCCATCTTCTACAAGCAAAGAATCAGCAACGTTGGGAAGCCAACAGAAAAATCAGATTTCTGAAACAACGCAGGGAAAAAGCATCGTAAGTAAAGCAACGGAGTCTTCTGTGAAGTCGGATGTAACTCCAAAGGACAAAAAAACATCTGACATGCCTCCTACTGCAAAAGAGAGTAAGAATCATGCAGACAAAAAGGAGAACCAGGGTAGCGGTAAGCAAGATAGCAAGTCTACGCCGAGCAAAGGGGATGCCCCTCAACTGGATGTAAAGCCTCCACAGACTACTACCGTGCAGCTCACAATCGTAGGTTCCTCTGATATAGGTACGATCCTGAGCACAGAGGAAATTGAAATTGGCGATTCGGAAAACGTGATGGATATATTGAAAAAAGCTACGCGCGCTAAGAAGATTCAAATGGACTTCAGCGGTTCCGGTGCAACTGCTTATGTAAAAGGTATTGATAATTTATATGAGTTCGACAAGGGATCAGGGAGCGGCTGGATGTACAGCATTAACAGTAAATTTCCGAACCGCAGCGCAGGCGTATGGCCGATTCATCCCGGAGACCATATTCAATGGCTGTATACGGAGGATCTAGGCAAGGACTTAGGAGCGGGTACTGACGACGGACTATGGGATGGGGAGAGCTAATATGATACACGGCTTCTCCACACTGCATCCGCGATTATGTTTCGCCTATTTTGCCGTACTGCTGCTCTCATGCATGATGTTTACGCATCCGGTATATTCAGTCCTTACTTTACTTAGTATCGTTCTATTGAATCTATCCTTGGATGGAGGGAGATCGCTCAAGAAGGGAATTAAGGGATACTTGATTATGGCTATTATTATTTTCTTGCTTAATCCCTTCTTCTCTAGCCGTGGAGCTACGATTCTATGGTATGTGTTCGACCGTCCGATTACATTGGAATCAATCATATATGGTGCTCTATTCGCATTGTCGCTGCTGAATATACTGCTGGCATTTGTCGCTTACAATCTCGTCATCACGCCGGAGAAATTATTGTATCTATTAACGCCAATCGCCCCGCGAACGGCCTTTATCATTACGGTAACCCTCCGTTTTGTGCCGCTGTTGACGAGACGTCTGAAGCAAATTATGACAGTTCAACGTGTTCTTGGTTACCTTCATCCGAAAGCCAGCAAGAAGCACCTTATGCGCGAAGGCATGGAGACCCTGCATACGTTAATTAGCTGGTCACTGGAAGAAGCGCTTCAGACAGCTAGTTCTATGCGTGCGAGAGGATATGGCATAGGGAAGCGAACGAGTGCAATATCCTACAAGATAGATAAAAGGGATGTCCTTGTATCATGGATCATGGTCGTAACGGGAGCCAATATTGTGATTGGCGGCTTGTTCGGCGTTAATCGCTTCCAAGTGTATCCACGGCTGCAGTCGTTGGAGTGGTCGCCACAGCTTTGGCTGCATGCAGCATGTTACTTGGTATTTATCTTCATCCCGATCGTAATGAACGGAAAGGAAGAGCTGTTATGGCGCACTATCAGATCGAAGATGTAAGTTTTCAGTATCCCAATTGTTCAGAGAAGACGCTTGATCATATCACCATCACCATTGAAGAGGGAGAATTCGTGCTGCTGTGCGGCCCATCAGGATCAGGCAAAACTACACTGCTTCGCCAGCTTAAGCGGGAAGTACGGCCGGAAGGCAATCGGAGTGGCAGTATTTATTATAGAGGAACTGGCCTGGATCAACTTGATGAGCGACGATCCATTGAAGAAATCGGGATGGTATTTCAAGATCCAGACAATCAGATTGTCATGAATACGGTGTGGCAGGAATTGACCTTTGGCATGGAGAATCTCGGCTATTCCACCGCGCAAATGCAGCGAAGAGTGGGGGAACTCGTACAGTTCTTTGGCATGGAGGAATGGCTCCATCTCCCGATACATAAGTTATCTGGCGGGCAAAAGCAGCTCGTCAATTTGGCGTCCGTAATGACATTAAGACCGAGGGTACTGCTGCTGGATGAGCCTACTGCTCAGCTTGATCCGATCGCAGCCAAAGAGTTCATCCAATTGCTCTCCCGAATTAATGAAGAATTCTCCCTTACGATTATAATCAGCGAACACCGAATTGAAGAAGTTGTTCCCCATGCGACGCAGCTTGTCATGCTGAATCAGGGGGAAATCGCTTATCTAGGCACTCCTGATCAGGTAATGAAGCAAATATGGAAGAATGAAGATGCATTATTTTTGCCGTATCTTCCATCTATCAGTCAGCTTTATTTGGGAATAGAGAAAGTAGGCGATGCCCGAGTTGTACCTATGAGTGTGAAAGAAGGTAGGAGATGGCTTGCTGGCAAGCAAGAACAACGGCAGGCTGCTGGGAAGAGCCTGTCTGAATCAGTGAAGGTTGATGGACAGCAAGTAGAGCCGTTGTTAACATGCAAAGAGCTGTATTTTACCTATGACAAAAATGCTCCCCTCGTCCTGAAGCGATTGTCCCTATCGATTCAAGAGGGTGAATTCTTCGCCCTGCTTGGCGCCAACGGTTCTGGGAAGTCCACTTTGCTGCAGCAAATTGCGGGCGCACATAAGCCTCAACGAGGAGACATCTTGTATGCGGGCAAGTCCTTGCTGCGGAAATCTACAGTAGAGCGGAGTCGGATGATCGGGTATGTCGCACAGAATCCGATGCTCTATTTCACTAGAGACACGGTGAGGGAGCAATTGATGGATCGGCTAAGGCGGTTAGGCGAACATAGCAGCATCGAGAAGCTGAATGAACTCGCAGCACGCTTTGATGTAGAGTCTATTATGGATAAGCATCCGTTTGATATAAGTGGGGGGCAGCAGCAGAAAATAGCGCTCATGCTTGTCTTGTTGGCCGACCCGAAGCTGCTGCTGCTGGATGAGCCGACGAAGGGACTCGATCCTATTTCCAAGCACCAACTGGCTGAATTGCTTGAAATGATACGGGCAGCGGGTACCACAATTATCATGGTCAGTCATGACATTGAGTTTGCGGCCAGCTATGCATCAAGATGCGGCTTGTTATTCAATGGCGCCATGGCCGCAGTTGAAGATACACGCTCCTTCTTGCAGAGCAACTACTTCTATACAACAACGATTCATCGCACAGTGGGAGATGTCCTGCCCGAAGCGATCACGGTGAAGGATGTATGGGAACAATGGGGAAATTAAAACGCACGATCTACGTGGGAAGTATGGCAGCGGCCGTAGTCGTAATGGCAGTTGTGTTATGGATGGACAAGTACTACCTGCCCCTGAGCTTTATGATGATCGGGCTCGCGATGCTGCCCTTCTTCATTCGCTTCGAGCGAAAGTCAATGAAGGCGGAAGAGATTCTGCTGATTGCGATGCTTGGTGCGATTGCGGCTGTGAGCCGCGTGCCGTTCGCGCCACTGCCTAGCGTGCAGCCGACATCCTTCGTCATTATGATGTCTGCGCTCGTATTTGGACCGGAGGTAGGGTTCCTCGTAGGCAGTATCGCCGCAGTGGTATCGAACATGTTCCTTGGACAAGGGCCGTGGACGCCTTGGCAGATGTTCTGTTGGGGGATGATTGGATTTACGGCAGGCCTGCTGCGAAATACACGATTCATGAAGAGCTTGTGGGGCAAGAACATATTCGGGTTCTCATGGGGATTCCTGTTTGGTTGGATTATGAATCTATGGTTTTTGATCGGCATGTATGACCATTTGAACTGGAAGGTATTCGTATCCGCTTATGTCGCTAGCTTTTATTTTGATTTAGCACATGCGCTGTCGAATGTATTTTTCATTACAATTTTCTCAGCGATCTGGATCAAGATACTGCTGCGGGTGAAAACAAAGTACGGATTGCTGACCACGAATGACGGGAAACTGGAGGATATGTAAGTATCCATGCGCTAAACTCTAAATCATAGTGCAGAGAGGAGGTTGAATGGTCTTGAATGATGTAAAACAATACTTGCCGACTGATAAATGTGATTATGATTCAATAGATCGGTTGAAGTCACTAAAACCGGAAGAACTCCAAAGGATAATACCGGAATTGCTAGAGTGGACTCAGGATATCAACTGGCCTGTTGCACCTAAGATTATCGAGATTTTGATTCCATTGGATAAGCTTCTGTTGCCGCAGCTCAGGGTCATATTGCGATGTAACGAATACGATTGGATTGAAAATTGTTTGTGGTACTTGGTTCGGAGGTTAAACTCAGATACACTTTTGGAACTGAGAAATGAATTGGTGATGTTGAGCAAAAGCACGAACCCGAACTTTATAGAGTACGAAATTCCTCAGATCTGCAAGGAGATCATGTCGACGCATTCTATGGAATGATGATGAACCGGATCATGTATATCATGATTTTTCGATCTGTTGCGAGGGGGTATTACTAATTGAGTAAGGACTCATTGGATCTGATAGAAAAGGAAATCTATCAGTTAATTAAGTCGATATCAGTCGATCTCAAACTAGAGAAGAAAATAGACGAAAAACAATTTGAAACACTTCTTCATCACTTGGATACATACAAATATCTAATTAGGGATCAAAATGTATTGTGCAGATCATTTGCAGGGAAAATATTTTATTTATTTAGTACGATGGTACTTCAAGCCAAGTATGTGAGATACGATGAACGACTTATGGATCTTATTTTTCAACTTAGATCGTCCCTCTTGTGTGTATTTGATGAAAGTCAGTTCGATACATAAATTTAGTAATTTTACACCTTGACCCCTTGCACCTTCTTCGATTAACATAGGATCTATAAAGGGGAGTAGCTGTTACAATAAAGTCGTCATTACGAGGATAATCCTCCGGCTTTGTTGGCAACTTCGATTGTTAGCGAGACCTTTACCGACAGGGTAAAGGTCTTTATTTTATGGCCTTTACCGTGATCGGTAAAGGCCATTTTTGTTTTTAAGGAGGGTTGTCCAGGGAAATTTCTCATAATTGTGCGCAATTGAAGAAAAGATATACATGACATGATAAGAGGAGAGGGTACTATGGATTTCTTTACACCAGAGTTCTGGTCCGCGTTGATGGCGATTGTAGTTATTGATTTAGTACTGGCCGGGGATAATGCAATTGTTATTGGGTTAACCGCTCGGAACTTGCCGAAGGAACAGCAGAAGAAAGTCATATTCTGGGGTACTTTTGGAGCGATTGCGCTTCGTTCCTTGTTGACGCTTGCTGTGGTATGGCTGTTGAAAATACCAGGTTTGCTCTTAGCCGGCGGCTTGTTGCTCGTCTGGATTGCGTATAAGCTGCTTGTGGAAGAGAAAAGCCATGATGTCGGGTCTGCTGGAAGCTTGTTGGCAGCCATTAAGACGATCATTATTGCAGATACGGTTATGGGACTGGATAACGTGCTCGCGGTAGCGGGTGCTGCGCATGGAGATTTTGTTCTCGTTGTACTCGGTTTGCTCATTAGTGTTCCTATCGTGGTATGGGGGAGCACGCTTATTATTAAATGGGTGGAGCGGTTCCCAATTATAATCTATATTGGTGCAGGCGTCCTGGCTTGGACAGCAGCGAAGATGATTGTAGATGAGCCAATGGTGAAGGGATTCTTTACAGCGAACCCCGTTCTGAAATGGGGCCTCATCGTTGTCATCATTGTCGGTGTATTGGCAGCAGGAAGAATGAAGAAGCAGAAGCAAGTGAAGCAGGCCGCTTAATAAGAGCGCACAGCTGCATAACTGAACACGACGATCTGAGCACCCTAGCAGGGGTGCTCTTCTTTTTACTGGAATCAGATGTTAAATGGGTAATGCAGATTGCTAACTTTTGCTGTATAATAAAATTACACATTAAAATGAAACTTAATTTCACTAGATGAAACAATATGGTACTTGGCTTATGTTCTTATTTCATATCTACAGGAGAGTGATCGTCATGGATAATAAGGAACGATTTTCAACTCGAGTCGATGCGTATGTGAAGTACCGACCTAGTTATCCGGCGGAGGCTGTGTCGTATTTGTATGATACAGTGGGGTTCCAAGCGGGTGACGAGATTGCGGATATTGGAGCAGGAACAGGGAAGTTTTCGAAGCTGCTGCTCGCCCAAGGAAGCCGTATTGTAGCAGTTGAGCCGAATGAGCCGATGCGGGAGGCAGCTGTGCAGGAGCTTGGCGGAATTGCGAACTATCGTGCAGCCGATGGAGCAGCGGAGGAGACCGGACTGCCCGATCACTCCGTCAATCATATCGTATGTGCGCAGGCATTTCATTGGTTCGATCGCACCGCAGCCAGAGCTGAATTTCATCGCATCCTGAAGCCTAGCGGTAAGGTTGTTCTCATTTGGAATTCACGCTTGCTTCAGGGCACTCCATTTCTGGAGGAATACGAACAGCTGCTGAAGCGGTATGGCACGGATTATGAGAAGGTGCAGCACAAGAACATTTCAGAAGAAGCGCTGTCAGCCTTCTTCGCTCCGAATCAAATGACGGTGGCAAGGTGCACGATGAGTCAATTGCTCAACGAAGAGGAGCTCGCTGGTAGACTGCTGTCCTCCTCGTATGCACCAGAGCCTGGCCACCCGAACTATGAACCCATGAGGTCGGAACTGCACCAAATATTTAAGCGCAACGAGCAAGATGGCATGGTATCCTTCGATTATGAGACGGAAATCTTCTGGGGCGGAATGTAGGGAAAAAGCCAAGAATAGCATATTGCTGTAGATAAGAGAGGAGAAATACCTCTCTTTTTTTGCGTCTGTGTCATATTTGGTATTGACTCTGCCATACATTATGATAGAATCATTATCACTTATAAATCCTATTGTATTACTAGGTATAAATAAGGGGGATATACGATTTGGCACAAATGATCATTACTGGATTGTTATGCGGGATACTGCTCGGGTTTGTCATGCAGCGCGGCCGATTCTGCCTGACAGGTGGATTTCGTGATATGTATTTAGCGAAGGATAATCGGATGTTCTATGCGCTGCTCATCGCTATCACGGTTCAAAGCATCGGCGTATTTGCGCTCATCCAGCTTGGCTTGGTGGAGTTCACGGCAGGCTCGTTTCAATGGCTGAGCACGATCGTAGGCTCATTCATATTCGGCATCGGCATTATTTTGGCGGGAGGCTGCGCGACAGGAACATGGTATCGTGCCGGGGAAGGTTTGATCGGAAGTTGGATTGCCTTATTCGGATATATGGTGATGAGCGCCATTATGAAGTCAGGTGCGCTGCTGCCTGTCAACAATGGGCTAAAGGAGTATGCCGCCCCGAATAATTCCATCCCGGATACATTCGGATTGTCCGTATGGCCGTTCATCGCCGTGCTCGCTCTCGTGACATTATGGCTTGTTAGCAAGCAGCTGCGTAAACCTGCTGTTGCGATTCCAACCTTGCCAGCGAAACGGAAAGGACTCAATCATCTATTGTTCGAAAAGCGCTGGCATCCGTTTGCTACAGCTGCTCTTGTAGGAATTATTGCGCTGCTCGCATGGCCGCTGAGCGAAGCAACAGGACGGATGTCCGGTCTTGGCATTACGACGCCGTCAGCCAATCTGTTGCAATACCTGGTGACAGGCGATAGTACCAAGTATGTGAATTGGGGCGTTTTCTTGGTGCTTGGCATCTTTGCAGGCTCTTTCCTGGCAGCGAAGGGAAGCCGCGAATTTCGCTTCCGGGCACCGGATGCAAAGACAGCTGTATCCAGCCTCGGCGGGGGACTTCTCATGGGCTTCGGAGCGAGTTGGGCAGGTGGATGCTCAATTGGCAACGGGCTCGTTATGACGGCCATGATGACTTGGCAAGGATGGGTATCGCTCATTTTCATGATTTTGGGTACATGGACGGCTTCATATTTCGTATATGTACGGCCGCGTACCAAGGCAAGTCGCAAGCTAAGCGCTTCTTATCATGCAAAGACCGTATAGGAGGAGAATGACATGAAAACGAAATTAGCCGTACTAGGCATGGTATGTCCATTTCCGTTAATCGAGGCGAAGGAGGCGATCCAGTCACTGAACAGTGGCGATGAGCTGGTCATTGACTTCGACTGCACGCAAGCTACGGAGAGCATTCCTCGTTGGGCCGCCGAAGCCGGGCATACGATAACGAACTACGAGCAAATCGACGATGCATCATGGACGATTACGGTACGTAAAAATAACTGGGAACATCGACGAACCGTAGCGGAGAGCTTTACGATGCCGCTTCATGCAGCGAACTAAAGAGAGTTGACAAAAAGCAAAAAGGTCGAGTTGGGGACAAAGAGAGTCCTGACTCGACCTTTTATTGATTCCCGATTTTTGATGGCTCTAGGAAAGCTTGTACATATCTTAATATGGGCATTTTGGGTATGTATCCACTTCAAGCACTCCAAACTTCCAACTCCATGGTTGGAACGTCAAAAAAGAGGGAATTAAGCTTGAAAAAAACAATAAAAGCAAGTTGACTCTCACGTTACGTGATACTTTATAGTAGTTGTTGAAGGGAGGTTACATGGCAATCATGAGAGTAAAAGAAGTGGCGGACATCGTCGGCATTAGCGTGCGTACCTTGCACCATTATGATGAGATCGGGCTTCTGTCCCCAGCTCAAGTTACGGATGCGGGTTACAGACAGTATTCAGATGAGGATCTGGCCATGCTTCAGCAAATCTTGTTCTTTCGAGAGCTGGGCTTCCCATTGAAAAAGATTAAAGACATTATTCACAGCCCAACATTCGATCAGACCGAAGCACTCGAACTGCACCGCAGCATGCTGCAAGAGAAGCGCCGGCGCCTGGATGTCATGCTGGAGACGCTGGATAAGACGATACTACATCGAAAAGGAGAAATTCAAATGACAAACAAAGAGAAGTTTCAAGGCTTCGACTTCAGTCATAATCCATATGAGCAAGAAGCGCGCAAGCGGTGGGGAGATAAGGCTGTTGACGCGTCAAATGCTAAGGTTGGGAATATGACGAAGGAGGAGCAGACCTCCATGGGAGAGAAGATGAATGCGATATACTTCCATTTGGCAGAACTGCGTGGAACTGCGCCGGAGTCAGAAGAAGCGCAGGCAGGGATCAAACAATGGTATGACTTCTTGAATACAATGGGCAATTACTCTCCTGAAGCATTCAAGGGACTGGGTGAGATGTATGTAGATGACGCACGATTCACGAAAAATATCGACAAGTTCGGTGAGGGTCTTGCCGTGTTCATGCGCGACGCCATGGCAGTCTTTGCAGATCGGATAAACGAATAGATATTGCAGCTTTGCACGAAATACGAGGGAAAGAGCAAGGATGAACGCAAGAGAGCCCCTAGTTGCTTTACGCATCTAGGGACTAATTCGTTTTATAACGCGAACTGGTGGTTCTAAAAAGTCGAACTGATGGCTCTATAGATTCGAGCAGCTGCCTCTATAGATTCAAGATATCACGGATATCCTGCTCGGTTAGGGCAGATATCGCTTCTTCTCCCGGCTGGATGACCTCTTCGATTAAGTTCTTCTTCCGCTGTTGAATTTCATACATCTTGTCCTCAACGGTTCCTTGCGCAACAAGACGAATGACCTGTACAACCTGCTTTTGCCCAATCCGATGGGCGCGATCGGCTGCTTGCTGCTCCACGGCAGGATTCCACCAGAGATCATACAGAATAACGGTATCTGCCCCGGTCAAGTTCAATCCTGTGCCTCCTGCCTTTAAGGAAGCCAAGAATAAGTCGCGCTCACCTGCATTGAATCGGCTGCACAGTTCCACTCGCTCAGCACTCGGCGTCTGTCCGTCCAAGTAGAAGTAGGACACTCCTTGTTCCGCCAGCTCTCGCTTGATCAGTGCGAGCATCTCTGTGAACTGGGAGAAGATAAGCGGTCTTCTGCCAGCCTCTCTTGCTTCTGCGATAATCTCCAGCAGCTGTTCGAACTTTGCAGAGCTTCCTGTATAGTCTTCCATGAACAAGCCAGGGTGGCAGCAGAGCTGGCGAAGCCGTGTAATCCCAGCCAAAATCTTGATTCGACTCTTCTGGAACCCATCTTCATCCAGATGCTTCAAGGCATCCTTCTGCAGCTTGGCTAAGTAAGCGATATACAACTTCTTCTGCTCAGGCAGCAGCTCTGATGCCTGAAGGGATTCGATCTTCTCCGGCAGTTCCTGCAATACATCTGTTTTCAATCTCCGCAGCAGGAATGGGCGGGAGCGCTTCGCTATGACGTCACGCGGAAGGTCGCTGAACTCCTTTCTCCCTGGGAACAATCCGGGAAACACAGCATCGTAAATGGACCATAGCTCCTCCAGCGAATTCTCTACAGGCGTTCCGGTAAGCGCGAAGCAGTACTCGGCCTGGAGAGCCTTCACAGACTGGGCCGTCTGAGTCGCGTAATTTTTGAACGCTTGCGCTTCATCCAGAATGAGCGTGTGGAAAGAGTGCTTAGCGTACCATTCAATATCTCTGCGCAGCAGCGGGTAGGACGTAATGATAACATCGATGCGCTCAAGATGATTCAGCTTGCGGATGCGTTCCGCCTTGTTCCCGTCAGCAATAATGGTGCGAACCGATGGTGCGAAGCGCGTGAATTCGTTGCGCCAATTATACATGAGCGACGCTGGACAGACGACGAGCGCAGGAAGCTGCCGCTTTTGAATGTCCGGTAGAACAGACACCATGAAGGCGATGCTTTGCAAGGTCTTGCCAAGGCCCATATCATCCGCCAGAATACCGCCGAAGTGGTAGTGGGCAAGTGTCTTTAGCCACTGGAACCCATATGCCTGATATTCCCGAAGCACGTGAACAAGGCTGTCCGGGACGGGGAATTCCAAATGATCCGGGTTGCGCAAATTCTCCAGCAGCTTGCGGAAGGATCTGCCGAATCGTACGGCTTGCCGCTCTCCCTGGGAGTCGATAAGATGCAGCCCACGCATAACAGGGATACGGAACTCTGCTCCTGAAGCCTCCCCCTGACGAAGGCCCACCTCATTCATGAAGCGAATGATCTCTTGGAACTGTTCGCTTTCAAGCGGCATGAGCGCGCCGTTTGCCATTCGATAGTAGCGCCTTTTTTCCTCGATTGCTTTGAGCAGTTTTCGAATTTCTGCTTCTGATATTCCATCCATCTCAAACTTGAATTCAAGCCAATCGATACGTTCGTCCACATTGACTGAGATTTTGGGAGGAGCGTTTGGAATGAACAGCCTTTCCTTCACCGCTGAAGTCGCATAGATGTGCAGGATTCGTTGCAGTTGGGGAACGACATGATACATGAAATTATATTCGGCATCCTCGTCATCCAAGAAGTATCCGCCTTCCGTCTTCACAAAGGGCGATTGCTCCATGATTTCTAGTATCCGCTGCTCTTTGTCCGTATTCCGCATCAGAATCCGATTCTCTGTATGCTTGTGTCGATTCGGATCCAGTGGATTAATGGAGATATCTCCGTAGTGGAATTCCAACCCCGCAAGCAGGCGATCTCGAATGCGATCAAGATACAGCTTCGCCTGCAGTTCCGGCTGCACGACTCGATCTGCTATCGCTTGCGCTACGCGTACGCTGCCGAGCTTCTGCAGCCCCGGAACCACTTTGTCCATAATTGGGCCGATCTGATTAGGTGATATAAGAATTCGTTGCTGGCGACCGCTGCCCAATGTCTTCTTAAGGTCAGAGAGCCGCTTGCATTGCTCAATCGGGGTTTGAATAAAGGCCCCGTTGGCGATGACAGCTCCGTAGCTTTCCAGCACTGTCACTTGCTCTAATCCTTGTACATCAATGCAGTAGGCATCTTTATCCGCCTCATCTAGCCTGAACTGTATTGGAAGAGGCTCATCTATAACTGACAGTCCCTCAAATGTCGCTCCGTCATGCGCAAGGAGCACAGAGGGAGCTTGTTGAAGGGCAGGAAGTAGGGCGTCCCACGAGTAAGGAGGGATGAGCAGCATCCGTTCGTCGTTGCCCTGCTTGGCAAGGATGGCGGAATGCGGCATGTGACGGTAAACATTTTCGTTGCGGTAAATCGCGATCAACTGTTGGATAACGGCAAAATGCTCGGGATGAAAGCAGTGCAGTGACGGATCATAGGAGAAATGCCTTGAAAATACATAGCATTCCCCGCGGTCGATGCATCGCAGCAATTCGCGAATATGCTTTACGATATATAGTCGCTGCGGCCCGACCCTCATTTCAACGGCCAAAAAGGCTTGCTCGTTGCCTGATGAAACCGGGAAGCAGGTGATTTCTACGTCAAGCGGCTGTCTGGTATCGAATAAGGGGCGGACACGGCTTGATTTCAGTGGAGTATCGTCAAATAAACCGAGTATTCGCTGGGCTAGCTGATTATTCCCCGATTCCATATTCATAGTCACTGCTCTCCTTTCTATATGTGAGATGAGTATATATAAAGTGAACGCATGTTCGTGTATGTCGATAGCTATATGATATCAGAAAGCAATAAAAAAGAAACAACAGGACCTTGGAACTACGCGATTATAGTCGGAATTAAGAATATATTCAGTGCCGATTGGTAAGATGGGAGTTAGGGTATATATTATGGTCAGTATTGCGTGCAAGGGCATAATAGAGCCATTTATGGAAAGTTGACACCACTGACAGGATGTCTACAGGCATGTATAATAGGAGCTGCGGTGAAAATATTGTTTTCAGAAAATACAAAATATCCCTCGAATCACCTAGGGATATGGATGTCACCTGTCGAATGTAATAGCGATTATACTTCCTTGAGACTCATCTCACGCAGTTTAATTATAAGGCTATAGACTCATTTTTTTTGAGTTGAATATAGGAAAAGGAGGCCTACCCGATGGCGGGCACATGGTTGAAGCTGAAAATCGGGCAGAGGCTTGAGTCCCTGCGCCGATATGTCTCGCCGGCACTGCTTGCTGCCGCGGGAGTATTCACAATTACTTGTATTGCATTATTTGTTCCCCCTTATATCGGAATGGCAGATAACGGCGACTATTTCCGAATTCTCTACAGCAATGGCCTGTACTTCAACGCACCCGATTACTACAGTCAGTATTTTGGATATTTTATTAAGGAATATGGAATATTCCAATACTACAACGAGAATGCTGCAACCTTATTCTCTTCCCAGTCCATATTTATCAAAGCGGCTATTTGGCTCAATCAATTATTTAATCCAGATGTATTCGATATCCGCTTCCAAGCTGCCATATTCGTGGTGCTGTATATCGTTGCCGTATATCTGCTCGTGGAGAGCTTAACGTGGAAGGTAGCTTCCAAGTACGCATACCCGATTTCGATCATCGCGATATTTCTATTCGGTGATACCGCATATACCGCTTACTTTAACTCCTTCTTTGGGGAGAGCATCGTGTTTATTATGCTGATCTTTGTGTTCGCCTCGGGGCTGCTCATCTATCGCAATCGATACAATGACTATGTCATGATGAGTGTGCTGTTGGCCAGCGGACTGCTATTGACTACCAGTAAACAACAGAATGCGCCTCTTGGCATCATTCTCGGCATATTTGGCATCTTCCTCATCTTTATTCGGAAAGGAAGAACATTCCGGGCATTGATGTCTTCAACGCTCGTGCTCTTGCTACTGGCTGGTATTGGCACTTACACGCTTATACCGAAGGAGTTCGTGAACATCAACCAATATCATGCGATGACGCGGGGGATATTGATGGGATCCGATGATCCGGAATCTACATTGGAACAATTCAATATGGACAAGCAGTACGCCATACTGAACAAAAGTATTTATTACGAGCTGTACACCACAGTAGATGTAGATTCTGAAATTCTAGAGAATCAGTTCTATAACAAATACGGATTTGTATCGATTCTTGGCTATTATGTAACTCATCCTTCTAAAGCTATCGACATGTTGGATTTGGCGGCCAAGAGCGCATTCAAAATCCGTCCTCCCGCAATGGGGAATTACGAAATATCGGTTGGAAAGCCATTCCGTGCGCAGACGACGTTTTTCTCGGGCTACAGCATCCTGAAGGCTAAAATGGCGCCGAAAACATTCGGCTTCGTGATTTTGTGGATTGTGCTTGTTGCCGGATTGTACATGCCTTCCTTTGTTGCGGCTGCAAGAGCCAAGCAAATACGGCGCATGATCCGATTCTCCTTTATCTTTATCATGATTTTGATGGGATTGTCGGGAATTGCGGTGTCCATTATTGGTGCGGGGGATGCCGATTTGGCGAAGCATGAATTTGTGTTTACGGCGGTGTTCGACCTTGTCACGTTTGTAACGGTGTCTGACGCTATACGCAGACGCTTATGGAGCAGGCAGGATGAAGATTCTGCACTGCTTACTTCTGATGCCAGCACTCATGCTCATGAGGGGGCCAAGGTGGTGATGTAACGTGATCCAAAGAAAATTAATTGTATGCATGCTTGCATTGCTGCTACTGCTTGGGTGTGGGGTGCCTACGACCATTCACGCAGCAGAGCAAGCGGCCTCTAAGGTGCTGCTCATCTACGACAGCTTGGACAAAGGGACAACGAGAGAGGGAAATGTCGAGGCAATGCAGCGCCTGCTGGCATCCTATGGCGTGCAGGTTACGCTCGTTCGTTCTGACCAATTTCAGAGGGGGCAGATGGACGCTTATGCGAAGGTGATAGGGATTCATAATCTGACTGATCTGAAGGAATCGAATCAGGATTTCCTTCAGGATGTCGAACAGTATCGAGGTGACTACTTGCACATCGGTACGAGAGTCCCTGCAGCGGTGACCGCAAGCTTAGAGCTTCGCGTTCACAGTGGAGTGCCTGGCCCAATTCGAATCGCTATTGACCGCCTGGTTCAAGATGCAATTCGTACCGAGCAAGTGACCATTATCGAGCATGCTGCAGGCACCCGTTACGGGAGCCTGAGCCCAGCAGGCGCTCCGACTGATTTTCCTTATGGAGTGCGCAACGGACGCTACGGCTACGCAGCTTATTTCGAGCGGGGCAATATCAGTGAACTGGCAATGTCGCATTTGTTGAAGGACTGGCTGGGCAATGCAGGAGAGGCGCGCAGCTACGTTATTTTCAAGGAAGTATATCCGTTCTCCGACCTGCAGCTGCTGGAGCGGCTTGCCGACCGGATGTACGAGGCGGGGATTCCGTTCATCGCAAGTGTGCAGCCGGTGTTCATGAATACCGATTATCCAGCTATGAAGCGATATATGGAAACACTGAAGTATGTTCAATCCCGCAACGGAAGCATTATTGCAAATGCTCCAGTCGTAGCCTCAACGGTCAATCTAAGCGATACGACATTAAAGGGAAAGATGGAAGGGTTCATTGACGTGCTTGCAGACTATGGGGTTGCACCATTGGGACTTGGAGCGGACTTCTACTGGACATATGACCAAAGATATGCAGAAGAGGGCATGAGCTTTACGGACTCAGTCGTGTTGTTTCCAAATAAGACGTTGAAGTACAGAATTCAGACGAATGAGTCCAAGGCATTCCCGTTCTCCGCATTCAGCATGCAGCCTGGATTTTTAGAGCAATTCGGTCATTCCGGAACTTTCATGCCTGCAATGCCTATGAATACCGCATTAACCTTTGACTTTCCCGACACAGAAGAGAAGCTGGACGACATCGTAGAGCAATTGCAGAGCAGCTGGATAACATTTTCTGATTATAAACACGCCTCCCATACCGTTCGTACCCCCAACAGCATCATTATGTCTCGGAGCGGTAGTGTGACCATTAACGGACAGGGTGTAAACTTGGATGTCGTGATCAAGAAGGTAAGTTCGGATTATGTATATAAGGAAAAAGAAGTGAAGAGCTTCGAGACGTTATTCAATGTACAGAACAAAATTTTTATTGTCATTATCGTACTGACGCTTATTGCATTCACAGGGTTTCTCATCGTGGGTAAACGACTGTACAAGCGCAAATATTACAAATAAGGAGATAGCCATGACGACTGCAGATATTTTAATGCTCATAGCGGTTATCTGTATTTGGTCGCTCTTGCTCGTCAACGTCGTCCTGATCATTGCAGGATACTTGTACTACATCAAGATCGAGAACGAGGAAGTGCCGGAAATTAAGGGCGAGGCGCCATTCGTCTCCATCATGGTGCCTGCCCATAATGAAGGGAAGGTCATTACGAAGACGGTGGAGTCGCTATTGGCGCTGGATTATCCTCATGATCGGTACGAGATTATCGTTATCAATGATAATTCATCGGATAACAGCAGCGAGCTGCTGGGCAATTTGCAGCGCAAGCATGACGGCCGCAACCTGATTGTCATCAACACGGATGCGGTGACGGGTGGTAAAGGCAAATCTAACGCGCTCAATATCGGATTCAAGCAGAGCCGAGGCGAATTAATTGCCATCTACGACGCAGACAATACGCCAGAGAAGACGGCTCTACGTTATCTGGTAGCAGAGATTACGAACGACGATACACTAGGTGCGGTAATCGGCAAGTTCCGTACTCGCAACCGCAACACAAACCTGCTTACGCGCTTTATTAACATCGAGACGCTGTCGTTCCAATGGATGGCTCAGGCAGGGCGATGGAAGCTGTTCAAGCTGTGCACGATTCCGGGGACGAACTTCATTATGCGGCGGAGCATCGTGGAAAGCATAGGAGGCTGGGACGTGAAGGCGATTGCTGAGGATACGGAAATTAGCTTTCGCATTTACATGATGGGTTATCGAATTAAGTTCCAGCCGAAATCTGTAACATGGGAGCAAGAGCCGCAGACAGTAAAGGTATGGTTCAAGCAGCGAACACGCTGGGCGAAGGGTAATATTTACGTCATCATCAAAAACATTCCGCTGCTCTTTGACCGCAAGGCACGAAATATCCGTTTTGATATCCTTTATTTTTATCGATTTACTTTTTGCTGCTTACCTCATTGGTCATGTCCGACATCTTGCTCATTTTACATGCCTTAGGCTACGTACATACGACGATAGCTGGCTTCAGTTCCTTCTTATGGCTGCTGGCCATCACGCTGTTCATCTTAGGAACCTATATTTCGTTGATCACGGAAAAAGGGGAGATGGTGCTCTCTAATCTGTGGATCATTATGCTGATGTATGTATCGTATTGCCAGATGTGGATGGTCGTAGCCGCTTATGGGCTCTATAACTATGTGAAGGATTTATTATTCAAGCGAGAGGTCAAGTGGTACAAAACAGAACGCTTTTAGAAGGTCGATTTTGATCACGCAGTATTTCGAACCATTTGATCACGCATTTATATAGGAGCTTGTTCGATTACGGAATACTCATTTTATGAAGAGAAGACAGGAGAGAAGCTTGTGAATAAACGGTGGATCGTAGTCGGCATGACTTGCTTGTCCTTGTTATTCGGACAGCTTGGACAGGCCTCGGCAGCTGTGGCTCCCGCAATGGGCTCTGCTCAACTGAGTACGTATGAAGAGACATTTTCAAGTGCGGACACATCCTTATCCGGGATTATGTCCTCCAGACAGTTCAACTTCCAGACTGAGGAGTATTGGAAGGTTGATGAAGTTAAGATTCATGTAGATTATAAAGCGTCGCCTTTGACGAAAAGAGAACGGTCAAGCGTGACGCTGTCATTGAACGGGAAAAAGTTTCATTCCTTCCGTCCTGACGTCAGCGATGATCCGAAACGGCGGCTTACGGTATCCGTCCCGAAGGAACTGCTGGTGAAAGGGAACAACACGCTGACGATCGAAGGCTATATTGTCACTACTGATGCAAATCAAATTTGTATGCCGTCGGAGAAACGTGACAACTGGCTGCAGCTGTTTGCGACAGCAGGCGCCTCCATTCGATATACGAGTGAGGCGATTAAGCCGAGCATTCGCGATTTTAACCGTCATTTTATAGGCATGGATACGGTTAGTGAT
Organism: Paenibacillus sp. E194; assembly: GCF_000935845.1. NCBI lineage: Bacteria > Bacillati > Bacillota > Bacilli > Caryophanales > Paenibacillaceae > Paenibacillus > Paenibacillus sp. E194. The sequence goes on along the minus strand of NZ_JMDX01000022.1, from coordinate 857 downwards.
GAACGTAACGCGCTAGCGATCCCGAAGAGCAGCAAGCCAGCCGAACTGGAGGCTGCCGTATATGCATTATCAGGTTTCGCGAAGCAAAATAGACTGAAGCAAAAACAAATTCCGATGTATGCATTCGATGCTGATGCCTTGAAGGGGAAAACAGCAGTTGTGGCTGTAGCATTGTACGATCAACTGCCGGCGGCTTGGAAGAGTGAGCTGGGCAATGTAGATGTCGCGCAAGCCGCGGTGATCCGCGTGATTCGTACGGGTACACAGCCTACTCTTGTCGTTACTTCTCAGGATCCTACCATGCTGGTGAAGGCAGGACGATTGCTGGCGAATCAAGAGCTGGTCAAGCAGTTGGACGGGGATACGAAAATGGTATCGGGCGATACGGATGTTGCGACACCTGAAGTCACCATTAGCAAGGACATGAAGCTTACGGACAATGGCGATAAGCTGAAAGGCTGGATGCATCAAGAGAAATCATACTTCATATCGCTTCCAGCCAACCGCACGATTGCCGAGGCTAGCAAAATCCACTTGGATATGCGGTATGCGACCAATCTTGATTTTGATCGCTCCATGGTTACGGTGCTCATTAACAACACGCCAATCGGCAGCAAGAAGCTGAATATGGATTTAGCCAACAAGGATACATTAACCCTGCCGATTCCGAAAAATTTAGATGTAACGGGTAACTTTACAGTTACGGTTGCATTTGATTTGGAGCTTCGGAATGTTGTGTGCATGGAGCCGCAGGATGAGATGCCCTGGGCATTCATCACGAAGGATTCGGTACTACAGCTGAAAACGAAGGATAAGACAGAGCTGCTGTTCGACAGCTATCCGAACCCATTCCTTCG
>NZ_JMDX01000021.1:0-41911 GCF_000935845.1 Paenibacillus sp. E194 | reverse complement strand
GGATGAACGATACAGCTCTACGTCCACTTTATCCCTACGAACAGAGCCTTATGTCTCTGGTGTGCTATAAGTGTGTCAATCTAATCCCATGGATTCGTGAATTAGGCTGTGCATATTGCGGACGAGCGATCCGCTGTCCAGATTGTCAGCGTCATCCTTTGCGAAATGATGGTCTAAGAGCCAATCGAAGCGTGGTGCGCTATGACGAACAAATGAAGAAATGGCTGTCTCAGTATAAATTCAAGGGAGATCGGGTGAATGAGCTAGTCATGGTCAGGATGATGCAGCTTGCCTATGAGCCGCTGCTGTCCACCGTGTGGGAACGGCGACCAAGCATTAGAGGTGGTGGGATCCCTTCGTTGTTCCAGGGCAAGCGGGAGGCGATCCTGCCAGATCTCATTACATTTGTACCAACTACTCTTGAGCGTATCCAAGTTCGCGGATTCAATCAGGCAGAGCAATTTGCACGGGTGCTGGGAAGAGAATGGGGAAGGCCGGTCGTAGATCTTCTGACGCGCACACAGGATTCAGAGAAGCAGAGTAAGCAATCCCGAATAGGTAGGGAGTGCAGCATGTCTAATGCGTTCGATCTGCCTCAATGGGCGGGGAAAAGCCTGCAGGAGGTCTGGAGTGCTTTAAAGGCAAGAGAAGGGAGTCCTGTGACTGAATTGCGTCTACTTCTTATTGATGATGTATACACAACGGGGAGTACGTTAAGAGCCTGCTCTCGCAAGCTATCGTCATTATGCAGGGTGCTTGACTGTCCGGTCTCGATTGTCAGCTATACGTGGGCGAGGGCTTAGACGAAGAGGAGCGCAGTACGACTACTCGTCTAGGAGATGAGCGGCGAATACGGTTTGGAAGGCTGAGGAATGAGCTGCGGCCCCAGTTTGCATGAGGCTACTCCAGCCACAAACTAAACAGGGCAAGGCTTGTGGATAAAAATTTGCTCGTCATCTGCCGATTATTGATATATGATGAAGAAATGAAGCATCGAAGGAGGCGAATGACATGGAGCTGAGCAATTGTCTGCGCTGCGGAAAACTTTTTGCCAAGGCATTCCGGGATCTCTGTCCAAACTGCTTGAAAGAAATCGAACAGGAGTATGAACGCTGTGTTGCTTATCTGCGTGAAACGCGTCAAGCCACGATGCGGGAGCTTAGTGAAGCGACTGAAGTAAGCGTTCGCCAAATTACGCGTTTCATTAAAGAAGGACGCATTTCCACATACCAAGCACCGAATTTGGCCTATGAATGTGAAATTTGCAGCCAGCCGATTCGCGAAGGGAATATGTGCGAATCTTGTCGAAGTCGCCTTGTGAAGGAGTTTACACAGACAGTAGTTGGTGCAGAAGAGGTGAAGGAAGCTCCTCGCATGGGGGATGGCGCCTACCGGGTTATTGATACGAAACGGGAACGCGAATAATTCAAATTTGGAATTTGTCAATAACAAAATTCTCTGAAATGAGATTTTTTAGATTAAGTTCATAATATTCATGACAATACATCTAAATAATTCTTGACACTGCGCCGATAATCTTAGTAAAGGTTATCGGCTTTTCTTATTGATAAGATGGAATGAGGCAGTAATGGAGCAGTCAACATGCAATATTAAAAGCTGTAATGGGTGCTTCTATCAATGATGGATATTGATCTAAGTTTGTCTTATGGAACGAGGTGAATGGGATGAAAATTAATGAAACACAGCGTCTTGGCGCGATCCAATATTATCAGAAACAGCAGGCGATGAACCGTGCATCGCAGAAACCTTCCCGCAAGGATGAGCTGATCATCTCAACTGAAGCGCAGGAAATGCTTGATGCACAGAACCGGGTAAACGGTTCTGCACGCAGTGAGCGCATTGCAGATTTGAAGAAGGCTGTATCCACCGGAACCTATCATGTGGAAGCGGACAAGATTGCAGAGAAGCTGCTTCCGTTGTTCCGTAAAGAGAACGAATGAGCGGAGGAACAGGTGTGAGTGTGCAGCGAATCATTGGATCGCTAACTCTTCTGAACGATTTGCACAAGCAGCTGCTTGATATTGCAGAAGAGAAAAAGCAAGTGATCGTCAAGAACGATGTGGAAGGCTTGTCGCAGCTGATGACGAAGGAATCCAGACTGTTGAAGCAGGTATCGGAGGCTGATGAGGAGCGGCAGCAGGCAGCACAGGAGTTCATACTGGAGAAGGGCATACGATCCCAGTTGAATTTGACGGTGACAGAAATTGCTCGACTTGTATTCCAAGCGGAGGAACGCGTGGAATTGCTGAATATACAGCGGGATTTGTCCGATACCCTGCATAAGCTGAAGGAAAGCAATGTTATTATCCAGGAGCTGTTGCAGCAATCGTTATCCTTTGTCGAATACTCCTTAAATCTTTATATGAGCCGACCAGAGGATGAGGTAGTGTATCAACATCCAGCACAATCCAGCTCGAGCACACCGCGCAGCATGTTCGACACAAGAGCGTAGACTCAAGGATGAAAGCAGTTATAAAGGTACAGCTTTACCTATTTAGATAACAGATAGAAAGCTGAAATGCGAAGCTACGGAGAAAGTGAGGAAGCGAGCGATGCGTTCGACTTTTCATACATTAGAGATTGGTAAGCGGGGCATTATGGCCCACCAGACTTCCATCAGCACAACAGGTCACAATATTACGAATGCGAATACGCCTGGCTATTCGCGTCAAGTCGCGAGGCTGACGGCTGCACGTCCGATTGATTATCCGGGTATGTACAACTCGTCAAGAAACCCGAATCAATTGGGGATGGGCGTTGAGGTGGACAGTATTCGCCGAGTACGCGATTTCTTGCTGGATATAGAATATCGCAATCAGAATACGGTTCATTCCACATGGAAGGTGAAGCAGGAAACGCTTGGGAATATTGAGGGTGTATTCAACGAACCTTCCGATAACAGCTTGGCGAAGAGTGTATCAGAGTTCTGGAATGCTTGGCAGCTGTTAAGCAAAAATCCAGGCAATTCTGATCTGTCTGCCCGTACAGTAGTTCAGCAAAAAGCAGTTGCACTGACGGAAACATTCAATCATATTTCCAACCAATTGAATGTACTTGAGAATAACTTAACTGAGCGAATCAACGTTAAGATTGGCGAAGCCAACAACTATATAACTCAAATTTCAGACCTGACACAGATGATTAAGCGCATCGAAGGTCTTGGTGACAATGCCAACGATTTGCGGGATAAGCGGGATTTGCTGGTTGATCAGCTGTCTGGACTCGGCAACGTGAATGTTGTTGAAGGGGAAGAAACGTATCAAGTATCCTTTGGTGGCACACTCGTCATTGATAATATGGCGATGACGCAGATTACGGACGGCGACATTGGTGCATTAACAGATGGTGAGATTAAAGGCTACGTGGAATCGAGAGATATTCATGTTGCCGAATATAAACGTCAATTGGATATCATCGCGAATACGATTGCGAATGGGCCAGTTGAGGTTACCATCCCAGCGGGTACGATATTGCCGCCTGGGGTATCTATACCGAATGCAGTTATGGATCCATCCAACCCGCGTAAACTGATGAACGATGCGAAGTATACGGTGAACGGTCTGAACGGTCTGCACAAAATGGGCTATGCCCTGCAAGAGCCAGCCAAGCAAGGCGGAGACTTCTTTGTATCGCAGAATGGCGGCCCGATCACTGCTAGCAATATGAGGGTAAACGCAGATATATTGAGCGACGTGAAGAACATTGCAGCTTCAATGCGCACAGAAGTACGCCAAGGGCCTAATGGTACAACGCAAGAAGTTCCATTGCAGGGTAACGGCGATATGGCTCTGCTTATTGCCAGCTTGGCGGAGAAGGTATATAGCTTCTCACAACCAGGTGCAGTTACGAAATCTGCGACGATTAACAGCTATGTGCAATCCGTCGTTGCGCAGCTTGGTACAGATGCTGACCATGCAACGAAGATGGTAGAGAACAGCTTGCTGCTTGCGGATCATGCGGACAGCCTGCGTCTAGCAGTCAGCAGCGTGTCGATGGATGAAGAAATGTCGGACTTGATCAAATTCCAACATGCATATAGTGCTTCATCCCGCATTATAACAACGATGGATGAAATGTTGGACAAACTCATTAACGGTACCGGCGTCGTCGGTAGATAAGGAGGAAGAGTGACATGCGTATAACCCAATCAATGATGAGCAGCTCCATGATGAAGAATTTGCAAAATAATTTTAAGCGCCTAGATAAATATCAAGAACAGCTCATGACGAACCGTCGCTTGAATCGTCCTTCCGATGATCCTGTAGGAGTGGCAAGCGCGTTGCATTACCGTGCAGAGATTAGTTCGACGACGCAGTTTGAAGAAAATGTGCAAGATGCGGATTCGTTTATGAAGTTCACGGATACAGTATTGAACGAAACTACTCAGATCGTTCAGAAGTTATCCGAACTCGCTGTCCAAGGCGGAACGGATACAGTTCCTAAGGATGCTCGAGAGAATATTGCGCGTGAAGTGGAACAGTTGTACAATCACTTAGTCTCCTTGGGTAATTCCCAATTTAAGGGAAAATTCATTTTTAATGGCCAACGTATTGATCAGCAACCATACCCTGCAGATCCTGCAAAACAAACTTATGATTTAGATACTGGTGTTGTTCAATACCAAGTAGGTGCGGGTATTTATGTCGATGTAAATATGCTGGGTGACAAAGTATTTGGAAAATATGGTTCTTCAGATAATATGTTCAAGATCGTTGACGATATGAAACAGGCACTTTTGAATGATAATACTGGCGGAGTCGCAGGAGCGATCCCAAAGCTGCAAGGTATGCTTGAAAAGCTAACCATTGCGCAAGCAGAAGTCGGGGCAAAACAAAACCGATTGGAGTTTACGACGAGTCGGTTAGAAGATTTAAATTTGAACTATATAAGTTTACAAGCTGAGACTGAGGACATAAACATGCCTAAGGTTATTACGGAGTTGAAAACGTCAGAAAGTATATATCAGGCTTCATTAGATACAATTGCACGTATTTCTCGTCCAAGCTTGCTTGATTTCTTGCGATAGGATGTTGGTGATATGAATATCCCTCGGATACAAATTGATCAACAGTACTCCAAAGTTGGTTTGGAACGTGAAGTCGGGAGACTCAATATCGAAACTCCAACCCCAAAGCTAGAGATTTCCCAGCAACAGGTTTCTGTGCAAATGGATCGTAGCGACGGTAAATTAGAGATTGACTCTCGTAAGGCTTGGTCAGCATTGGGGAGTGCGAGACTTGAGGAAGTTACAGATCGGATCGCGCAAGAATCATTGCAAATATCGATGCAAAACATTGCTAATATATCAAGTGAAGGTGATCGGATGATGGCCTTCCATAATAAGGGAAATGCATTTGCTGAGATTGCGAGAGAGCGGATGTTCAGACAATATCCGATCGAAGTTTGCGGATCGCCGAGCTATGATAATGTAGATATTGAATATACTCCTGGAAAAGTAGATATGGAATGGAAAAGTGGGGGCGTGAAATTCGATTTTAATCGCACTCAACCAAGAGTGGACTACTATCCTGGCAAGGTTAATCCTTATCTCATTCAGAAGAACTATCTTTTCTTTTCTAGTAGCGGCAAACAATTGGATGCAGTAGTATAATGAAGTAGTGAAATAGCTATATAGAACTAAATGTTCTCTATAGCTATTTATTTTGGGAGGGATAAAAAGATGGAAGTGAAATCTTCGCGTCTTGGCATATTGCAAGTTTCTGAGGACGATTTTGTGGAGTTTCAAGAAGGGGTTTTGGGTTTCCCTGAATCTAAAACGTATGTTTGGCTAAATTCTATGGAGACTGATCTTCCAATAGAATTGTTACAGTGCACTAGGGACAGTAATTTGGCATTTATGGTTGTTGATCCATTTGAATTTGCATCTGAGTATGAATTCGATCTGAGTGAAGAGACAAAACACGCATTGGATATTTCGTCGCAAGAACAAGTGGTTATTCGGGTCATCCTCACTGCTCGACAGAATAGTACCACAATTAATTTAAGGGCACCGCTTATTATTAATGTCATTAATCGTCGCGCCTCTCAAATTATTTTGGATGGACCTCAGTATCAGTTGCAATATCCGATAGGGAGGGGATAGTATGCTAGTACTGACGAGAGGCAAAGGCCAGAAGATTATGATTGGACAAGACATTGTTCTTACTGTGGTTGAAGTCAATGGTGATCAGGTGCGAATAGGTATAGAGGCTCCTTCTGATATTTCTATTTATCGTGAGGAGATATATAGGAGTATTAAAGAACAGAACGAGTTTGCTTCAAAGTCGGAACTAACACTTGATCAGATCGAACTTATTGGAACGTTGCTGAAGCAAAAAAAATAAGAAAATTTCGATTATTGGAGAAATAGCTATAAACTTCGACTATTCAATGCCGATATATTATATAGCAGGTCATTCGCAATGATTCTAGCGGCCGAAGAATCTAGCATGACCAGGGGGTGTGAGCAAGGAAGCGAGCACCATTACACGATTCCAGGGAGGAAATTAATTATGCGTATTAACCACAATATCAGTGCTTACAACACACAACGTCAATTGTCTTTCAACAACACACAACAAAGCAAATCTTTGGAAAAGTTGTCTTCCGGTTACCGTATTAACCGTGCGGCAGACGATGCAGCAGGTCTTGCAATTTCCGAAAAAATGCGTAACCAAATCCGCGGCTTGGAGCAAGCTAACAAAAATGCTTTGGATGGCATTTCCTTGATCCAAACTGCTGAAGGCGCGTTGAATGAAACTCATGCAATGTTGCAACGTATGGCAGAATTGTACACGCAAGCAGCGAACGAAGTATTGACTACTTCTGATACTGCGAAGATCGACAAAGAGATCGGTCAGTTGACTGCTCAAATCGACTCTATCTCCAGCCAAACGAAGTTCAATACGAAAGATTTGATCAGTAAAGCTGTAGACAAAAAGGCGCTTATTTTCCAAGTTGGTGCGAACAAAGGAGATACAATTACCCTTTCATTGGCATCAGCTGATACAGCTAGCTTGACTATTGATAAACTTAAAGCGTTGGATGATGGCAAAAACGCAACTGCAGCTGATAACTTGAAAGCTGTTCAAGGCGCTATTGACGCAGTTTCCCAAATTCGTTCCGACCTTGGTGCTGTTCAAAACCGTTTGGAGCACACTATCAACAACTTGGGCACAACTGCTGAAAACTTGCAAGCAGCTGAGTCCCGTATCCGTGATGTTGATATGGCTAAAGAAATGAGCGAGTTCACGAAGAACAATATCCTTCAACAAGCTGCTACAGCTATGTTGGCGCAAGCTAACCAACAACCGCAAGGCGTTCTTCAATTGCTTCGTTAATCAATTAATTAGAATGGAACCGGCCGGGCTTACCGGTCGGTTTTTCTTGAATATACGGGTAGAAGGAGTTGTCTATCGTGCGGGTTGAATCGTTCCCAGAACCGTTCATAATTTCCCGTGGCGACAATTTGGCTATACTCGAAGATGGATTAAAGAATGCTAAGTCCAGTCACCAAGAGATAGTGCCATCTATCGGAGAGAAACAATTCAACGACATGATTGAACGGAGTAATAAGGCTCTGCGTGGATTAGATACCCATTTGAAATTATCCGTTCATCAAAAAACTCACCAAATCGTCGTTAAGGTAATGAATACTGAAACGAATGAGATTATTAAGGAAATCCCGCCTGAAAAACTGATAGACCTTATGTATAATCTCTGTGAGCAATTGGGTCTATTTGTAGATGAGAAGGCATGAGTAGAATGTGAGGTGGAAAATATGGCAACACCGATCCGTTTTGGAGGAATAGCCTCAGGTATGGATACGGATAAAATGATTAAAGACCTGATGAAAGTGGAACGTATGCCGGTCGATAAGATCAAGCAGCAGAAACAGTCAATCATGTGGAAGCGCGATGAGTATCGAACCATGAATAGTACATTGACATCTATTCGAAGCATAGTAGACAAAATGAGGTTTGCAACCTCCTTCAATAAGCAAAATGCTGTAAGCAGCAATAACGGGGTAGTAACGGCAACATCTTCGGCCAGTGCAGTAAGCGGCAGTTATTCGATTAGAGTCGATAAATTAGCCTCGTCAGCAGTACTCATCGGAGCTAAAAATGCAATAGATGTGAGGGATAAAATATCTTTCAATGGGGATTTTGAAGTAAATGGTGTAAATATTCATGTGGATAGTGACGACACTTATGAATCCGTCATGAAGAAAATAAGCAATTCCAAGGCAGGAGCGACGATTAGTTACGATAGTATCAATAAAAGCTTTATGATGTCTTCAACGTCTACTGGTTCTTCTGCAAAAATTGAAATAAAAGATCCTAATGGCGACTTTGCAAAAATATTTAACATAACTTCTACTTCGGCACAAGGCACTAATGCGGAAGTTGTGCTGAATGGAACGAAAATGGAGTTAGAAAATAACTCGTTTGAGTTTAACGGGGTAAAGTTCGATCTGAAGGGCGTATCTACATCGGATGTTTCCGTAACAGCAACACGTGACACTGGCGATATTGTATCTCAAATAAAAGAGTTTGTGAAACAATATAATGACTTAGTCGATAAAGTAAATCAGAGTACATCTGCAAGACCGAACAGAAACTATCGGCCGTTGACTGAGGAAGAAAGAGAAGGTATGACGGAAAAGCAGATCGACTTGTGGGAATCCAAGGCTAAAGTAGGTCTGTTGTATCGTGACGATATTTTAAAGGAAACAGTAAGCACCTTGCGCCGATCATTAGTTGATAACGTTAAGGGGCTAGGAGAGCCGAATTCTCTCTCAGACATCGGAATAACTTTTAAAGGTTATTTAAAAGGTATGACCGGAGAACTAGGGAAATTAGAAATTGATGAGCAAAAACTACAAGATGCAGTAAATAAAAATCCTGATGCAGTTATGCAATTGTTTACAAAAACAAGTAATCTTGATCAAAAGGATCCGAACTTTAAATCCGAGACAGGATATGCAGATCGACTGTATACCGATTTGACAAATCAAATTAACAAGATTATCAAGAGAATAGGATCAGGGAAAGTACCCGATGCTGTTGATAATAGCCAATATGGTAGAGATATTGATGAAATGAACAAGAGAATGCAAACGCTTGAGAGCCGTGTAGCATTAGTAGAAAAAAGGTATTATAAGCAATTTACGGCGATGGAAAAGGCGTTGCAAAAATTGAATAGTCAAGGTTCGTGGCTTTCTCAGCAATTAGGGCAATAAAAAAGTCCATTTTCAACGATCAACTTAAGGAGATGTTTAAATGATCGCATCGAATTACAAACAACAATATTTGAAGACAAAAGTAGAAACAGCGAGTCCCGGTGATTTAACACTCCTACTATACGAAGAGTTGCATCGCAAATTGAACATGGCGAAAATGTTTTTTGAAAAAGAAGAAATGAATGAAATGATGAATTATATTCATGGCTCAAGAGAGATTCTTACAGAATTGATCGCAACACTAAATTTTGAGTATGATATTGCTCGTCAATTGTATTCACTTTATCATTATTATTTACGTAAATTGAACGAGTTTGCTATTTCAAAACGCGTTTCTGATTTGAATGAAATCCTGGAGTTTGCTAAGGAATACTCAGACACATGGCGGCAAGCGCTTCAGCTTGTGAAGAGTAACAAGGTGAACGGATGAACGTGACAGATGCTTTAAATCGTATAAAAAAAATATATCAAGTAATCACTAGCTCACAAAATTACAAATTGTATTTTGATAATGAAGATGAGTTAGATGGCTTATTTGCTATTCTTGCAAGTAACACAGAAAATGATTATTCGAATCAGGAGAAGATGTTACTCCGTGAATTATACGATTTGAATGGTCAAGTAGAAAAAATATTATCAGCTAAAAAGAATCAATCGGAAATGTTTCAAAGAAAGTCTCAATCATTATACGATTCTCCTGCCATTCAGGAATCGTATTTTTTTGATAAAAAAAGTAATCAAGGAGGCAGTACGTTGAAACGAGTGAATCGTATTGCGGTGTTAATGCTCACCTTTTTAATCACTATTAGCGGAATCAATATTCCCTATGCATCGGCGGCAACGGATTATGTTACCGCAACTAAACTTGTTAACCCAGCAAGCATTCTAGTGGGGGAAGAAACAGAAGTAACATTGAATATTGAAGGTACACCACCTGTTAACGTCGTTAAACCAAATGATGTAATTTTAGTAATCGATAGATCCGGCAGTATGGGAACAGACAAAATGAGAGATGCCAAAGAGTCTGCTAAAGGATTTATCGACCTGATGGATTTCACAAAGCATCGGGTAGGCATTGTAGACTATAGCTCGGATATTAAAAATTTTGATCTCACAACAGACAAAGCAGCAGCAAAAAGTTATATCGATAAAATAACGGCCAATGGCGGAACAGCTACAGCAGATGCGATTGGTAAAGCGCAAGAGCTTCTAGCTAATCACCGTCCTGATGCGCAGCCAGTAATCGTATTGCTAACGGATGGCGCGGCTACAGTTGGTGGAGATGGGTTAAGTGCTTTTGACTATGCGTTGAAGAAGGCTCTTGAAGCAAAGGATGCGGGAATCGTATTCTATACGATCGCATTGCTTAACGCAGGCGAAAACCCAGAAAGCAGCGAACCTAATAAGTTGATGAAAAATATGGCGACTACAGCTCGCCATCACCATTTTGTATTGGGTTCCGTAGGATTGAATGAGATTTATGGAGCAATTGTTAAAGAAATTGGTTTGACGAGTGCCTATGACGTAACAGTAACGGATGAAGTGTCTGATCAATTTGAGATTGTTCCTAACTCTTATGATCATAATATTCCGAAACCAGTCGTAACAGGCAATACGTTGACTTGGAAATTCCTTGAGCTTAAAAAGGATACACTTACTTTTACGTATAAAGTTCGTCACAAATCTGATGGGAAAAATGGGAACATCCCAGTATCGACGACGAAATCTATGATAACTTATAAGGATTATACTGGAGTAGAGAGATCATATCGTACCCCTTCAGCTAGCGTGGAAGTCAAATATCCTGCACCAGTAATTACTTCAGTTACTCCTGATAAAGGAAACGTAACAGGTGGAGAGTCGGTCACCATTAAAGGTGCGAATTTCCGCCCTAATCCTACGGTTACTTTTGGAAGCGCTTATGCAAAAAATGTAACTTATGTAAATGATAAAGAAATTACAGTAGAGACACCTGCTGGTTCACAAGGGAAGGTATCAGTTAAAGTCACGAATGACGATAACCAATTTGCCCTAACGGACTTCAATTATTATGCTAATCCTGAAATAACGAGCATAACTCCATCAAATGGCCCAATGGGTGGAGGAACTACAATCAAGGTTTACGGTAAGTATTTCCTTAAGGGCGTTAAAGTGAAATTTGGAGAAAATTATTCCCCAAATGTTTCTTATAATAATGATGTCTCTCTTAGTGTAGATTTACCAGCAACTGATAAGCCAGGCCCTGTAGATGTAGTGATCGAGAATCCAGATGGAACAACTGTTACATCTAAAGGCGGGTTTACATATAACGAGCCTCCAAAAATGGAGTTGATTTCCGTTTCCCCGACGGAGGGGATTACAACTGGTGGCGAAACAGTTGCCTTAATAGGTAAAGAGTTCCAAAAAGGAGCCGAAGTATTTTTTAATGATGTAAAGATACCGACTGTATCGTTTATATCAACTGAAAAATTATCAATTAAGACTCCGGTATGGGCTGACGCTGCTACCGTAGATGTAAAAGTAGTAAATCCAGACGGAAAGCCTGCTGCTCTTACGCAGGCGTTTAAATATGTTACGCCACCACCACCGCCAGCACCTACAATTAAATCGATCTCCCCTAATTCCGGGAGAATGGATGTCAGTACGATGATTTATATTGATGGGACTGATTTTGTTAAAGGTGCCAAAGTTGTTTTCGGCGGATCTGATGAGTTAAGTGCAGACTTTATAGATTCGACACGCATGAGAATACGCACACCGTTATGGGATAAAGCTGAAACAGTGGACATCAATGTAATAAATCCAGACGGACAGAAAAGCGAATCAGGCAAAGAATTTACATTCTTGCCAATACCTGAGAAGCAACCGCCTGCAATAAAAAGCGTGATTCCGTCCAACGGGCCGATGGCGGGTGGAACAATGATTTATGTGGATGGAGCAGAATTCCAAAAAGGAGCGAAATTATACCTGATTAAAGGTGCTACAGAAGTTGAGTTGGAACCCGAATTTATTAACGCTACAAGATTAAGATTACGCACGCCGGCTACGACGGAATCAGGCCCGGTGGATATCAAGGTGGTAAATCCGGATAATAAATCCGTAGTCTTCCAAACAGGTTTTACTTATGATGCACCTCCGGTATTCCCTGACCCTGTCATTACCTCTGTCTCGCCTAATTCAGGGAATAAAAAGGGCGGCAATATTATTGATATTATGGGTACTGATTTCCAAAAGGGAGCTACTGTGACGATCGATACGACAACAGTAAGTCTATATGCTTATATCGATTCAACACGTGTACGTGTTAAGGTGCCTGCTGCAAACCCAGGTAGTGTTGATGTTACTTTGACTAATCCTGACGGTAAATCCTCAAAGATGGCTAATGGGTATACGTATGAAGAGTCTAAACCAGAAATTACAAGCATCACTCCTAATAAAGGACCGTTTAATGGTGGAACACTAGTATACGTTGACGGGATATACTTGGAACCGAGTATAGTAGTTACGTTTAATGGTAATGTTATAGACTATGAATTTATCAATAGCACTAGAATTCGTTTCAGAACTCCGCCTGCCCAAAAACCAGGGCCAGTCGATATTGTACTTACACATCCAAGCGGGGCGTCAGTAACTGCACAGTTTACTTATGATGAACCACCGGTGATTCCAGCACCAAAGATTTCTGTGTTATTACCTGCAAGTGGATCAGTGAATGGTGGTACAATGGTCTATGTTGACGGGGCTAATTACCAGAAGGGGGCCACTGTCACATTTAATGGCGTAAGTTATACGGCAGAATTTATTAATAGCACGCGAGTACGCCTAAGATCGCCGCAAGCTGCTGCTCCTGGTATTGTTGAAGTTAAAGTCATCAACCCAGACGGTAAAGAAAGTAATGGAATGAATTTCGAGTATAAATAATAAAGTGGGGAGGAGTCCTACGGGACCCCTCTTCTTTTTTAGGAGGATGAAATAGAAGTGAGTCTTCCAATAAGTATATGCATCTTGGCGAAAGATGAGGATGAGTTAATTGTAGAATGTATTGAATCCGTCTCGCGGTTTGTTAGGGAGATTATTGTTCTAGATACAGGTTCAAGTGATGGAACTATAGAATTAGCTACAAGGGCTGGGGCATCTGTATTCCAATATGAATGGGAAGGGGATTTTAGTAAAGCTAGGAATCATCTTATTTCTTTAGCTTCAGAACCCTATATTTTCATGTTGGATGCCGATGAGAGATTCACTGGAGGAAAAGAGGAACTAGAAAATACCATTAAAGAGCTTACCGGAGTCGGTCAAGTCAAAATTGTAAACTATATTTCCAACGAAGAACAAAGTGAAACTTACGTATCTCGTATATTCAAAAATAAACAAGGATTTTATTACGATGGGGTAATACACGAACAGCTGATGCTAAATGGAATGACAATTACTCCTCAAAAGACAAGGGTTTCCATAAAACATTTGGGATACCAAAAAGAAATTGTTAGTGGAAAACGAAAACTCGAAAGAAATATTGCATTGCTAAAAAAGCAACTTTCAGTGCAGCCTCACAATCCATATGTACTGTTCCAATTAGGGAGAACCTTCTATGTTCAGGGAGATTATACTCAAGCTGTAACCTCGTTCTTAGAAGCCAATCGTTGTATTGAAAGTTCAAGTGAAGTGCCTACTTATTATCCAAGTCTAGTATTACAGCTGGCCTACAGTCTAATGAAGTTAAAGCAGTGGGATCAACTGAAAAAATTATTTTTATTTGGTATTGAAAAATATCCCCACTATACCGATTTATACTTCATGTATGGCGTTTCTATTATTGAGTCTAAAAATATATCTGAATTTTCTCTTATCCCGCAATTATTTACTACTTGTTTGGAGCTAGGGGAGGCTGACTCAGCGTATTATGAAACGGTTCTGGGGGTAGGAAGCTTTAAAGCGTTATTTAATCTGGGACTATTCTATGAAATTATTGGGGACTCAGCAAAATCTTTTGCCTATTATCAAGAAAGTGCTGAAATGGGCTTCGATCCTGCACAGAAAAGAATAGATCAACTGCAATTAACAATGTAAGGAGCAGGAATATGCGATATCAAACTATTTCATTATGTATGATCGTTAAAAACGAAGAACATGTACTTTCTCGGTGTCTTGAAAGTGTTAAAGGTATTGTGGATGAAGTAATTATTGTTGACACTGGTTCCACGGATCGAACGGTTGAAATTGCTGAGCAACACGATGCGCGTGTTTATTCTTATAAGTGGGAAAATGATTTTGCTGCTGCACGTAACTATGCATTGGAGTATGCAACTTGCGACTACATTTTATCATTAGATGCAGATGAATGGCTAGACAACGACAGCAAAGCATTGCTCCTTGAGCCGCTTGAGGAAGACTATTATTTCCTTCGAATTAGAAATATTATTCGAGCTGGTGTCGTGGAGACTCATTCATTTATACGTCTATATAAGCGGGCAGTTGGATTTGAGTACGAAGGTGCGCTTCATGAACAGATCGATATCGGAAAAGTTGTTGGAGCGAAAGGTGAGCACTTACCTGTATATATTAATCATGACGGATATACAAAGATAAATATTGAGAAAAAAGAAAAGCATATGCGAAATATGGGGATTTTGGAGAAGGAGGTAAAGCGGGATCCTTCTGCATTCAATTATTTCAACTTGGGAACTCAATACAAATTAGTTGGTCAATTTGATAAAGCAATAGAGGCCTATAAAATAGCCTATTCTTCAGGCGCTAATTTTGTGTTTTCACATAAATTAATCATTAATTTAGTACAGTGCTTGACTATACAGAAGAGATACAATGATGCAATAAGAATAATAAATGATTCTATTGCTCTACATCCAGAATACACAGACTTCAGATTTTATCAGGGCAGTATATATTTTGAGATGAAGTATTTTAAAGATGCGGAGCGAAGCTTTCTTACATGTTTGGAGTTAGGTGAAGTCCAAAATCATCTCTTCACTTCCGTTGAAGGTGTAGGGTCGTATATGGCCCATGCTTATTTGGCGCAAATATATCTGGAAATCGGTGAAAAAGAAAAGGCGCAACAACATATTGTGGACAGTATAAAATTAAACCCGATTCATGTGGCTTCTTTAAAAATATGGTTGGATATGTTTCTTATGTCCGAGCCTAACGATATGCTTCGTCAGCTGTTGGCAGTCTATACATCTTCCGAACAAGCAAACGTTCTGTTGTTAGCATTATATCAGCTAAGAAATCCGCTTTTTGTGGAATATATAAATCATGTTGACAGCGAATTAGACTGTGAAGTTAAGGCATGGCAGCTGCAAGTTAATGGGGATTTAGATGAGGCTAAAAAAATATGGCTAAATACAGAAAGCATATCCGCTACTAGCTTCCGTGATGTTTTGTATTTAGCTGTGGTTACAAGAGATGAATTGTTTTACAGAAATTTCGAAAAAAACTTCAATTTACGACAGAAGGACAATTCATTTTTCCGTAAAGTAATCAATGGAGAGGATTGTTCTAAACTCGATATAAATGAAGAAGTCAGAGAATGTTTTAGTGACTTGTGTTACGATCTGTTGATGCTTCGCAATTTCGATGCAATTGAGGGATTAATCGATAATGTAAAAATTCCGATGCTTAGATTTGAACTGGCTTCTCAGCTCCATAAGTTTCAATTTACAGAGCTGGCTCTTAATGTGCTGTGTGAGCCAGAAAAGTCAGTGGATCAGGCTGCGGTTTTCTCGCTAGCTGCAGATTTATTGAACGAGTTAGGGGACTACGGGGATAGCTATCATTATTTAATTCAAGCAATTCAAAAAAAAGGGAATTATGAATATTATTTAAAACTTTATTTGTTGGCAAAGAAAGTCGGAGATAGCGAGAACATTAAATACTCTGTCGGCAATTTGTGCACTTTCATGCCCAAATCCCCATGGGCACATAAAGAATCATCACTTTCTTTATAGAAGCATAAATGACCATAAAAGAGCTGCGAAATTATAAGTAGAAAAGTAATAAGAAAAATATCCCTTTCCTCGTTGACAACGCTTCCATCCGGTGATATAGTCAAACTTGTGGAGGATAAAAACTCCACGGCATTTGAAGATGAAGGGAATGTTATCGACATGCAAGGTAAAGTAAAATGGTTCAACGCTGAAAAAGGTTATGGCTTCATCGAAACTGCAGAAGGCAACGACGTATTCGTACACTTCTCCGCTATCCAAACTGACGGTTTTAAGACTTTGGAAGAAGGTCAATCCGTAGAATTCGATATCGTGGAAGGCGCTCGCGGTCCACAAGCGGCTAACGTAATCAAACTGTAATCATACCGACGTGAGTCGAATTATATATGATTCCGATTAGCTACACACCCCTGGCTTGAATGCCAGGGGTTTTTAGTTTTCTTGAACTTTTATTTGAATTGTTTTTGTTATGTTTAGTGGTCGTTGAAGTTTCGCTATATAGATGTTTAATGAGCCTCAATGAGCTGTAAAGTGAAACCACATGTAACTTGATGTGACAAGACTTGCTGGTACCTATCCCGGAGTTCTGATTCCAGCTCATCGACAACCATGTAAGCCGTTTTATAACCTGAGGATAAGGGTAAATAAAGATACGGAATTGTAAACGGATTGTAACCGTTTTTTTGATTCCTCCATCATAGCTATGGTATAATAAAGGTATCCAAAGGAGGAGTGCTATATGGAATATAAAGTTCGAGGTCAGAACATTGAAGTCACAGACGCACTGCTTGACTATGTCGAGAAGAAATTGAGCCGACTGGAACGGTATTTTGAAACTCCCCCTGCTTCAGGCGCTAACGTTACACTCAGCGTCATTAAGGATGTACACAGTATTGAAGTAACAATTCCATTAACGGGTTTGCTGCTGCGGGCTGAAGATCGAAGCAAGGACATGTATGCATCGATCGATGGCGTCGTAGACAAGTTGGAACGGCAGATCCGCAAGCATAAAACGAAAGCCAACCGCAAGTTCCGTCAGGTTGGTGCGGCGGCAGAGCAGCTCTTCCGTGAACAGTCTACAGCAGCACCAGTTGCGGTGGAGGAAGAGGATGAGCTGGAAGTCGTACGGACGAAGCGATTCACACTGAAGCCGATGGACGTAGAAGAAGCAATCCTGCAGATGAATATGATTGGCCACAACTTCTTCGTATTCTCGAATGCGGAGAGCAAGGAAGTCAATGTTGTATATCGCCGCGATGACGGTCGTTACGGATTGATTGAACAAGGCTAAGAACGGGCACATTGAGTTCTCAGCTGCCATGTAGGGCAGAGAGCTCACCCGATTACCAAAAAAGGACTGAGCCTATTTCCACAACGGAATGGGCTCTTTTCACGTATATATAATAGTACGAGTTCTCAGAAGGTACGACTTGTATGTCACTTTCAAATGCCTTCTATTAATATAGTGTAAATTTTCTTTTGGTTGCTGTAAGCAGGATAGCCCACGGTATGCCGCTACATTCGTGTGAAAATGTGATGAAAGATCGCCGAAAACATGCCCAGCGGCGGTTGCGGGACCCTGTTGAAACTGTTACAATTTATTGCAAAACGAGTCGATGTTACCGTTCTTGTATAGAAGCTTGAATGAAGGATAGAGAACGGCCATAAAATCACGATCGGATTTGCGTGAAAGGGGTTAAGCATGCTAGGACTTGTAAAGAAAATATTCGGCGATGCCAACGAACGCGAAGTTAAGCGGCTCTTGAAGACGGTTGAGGTTATTAACGGTCTGGAACCCGAATTCGAGAAATTATCCGATGAACAATTACAATCGAAGACGGTGGAATTCCGTGAGCGTCTTGCAAAGGGCGACACAGTGGATCAGCTCTTGCCAGAAGCATTTGCTACAGTGCGTGAAGCTGCGAAGCGTACGCTGGGCATGCGTCATTATGATGTACAGCTGCTCGGTGGTATGGTGCTTCATGAAGGCAGGATCGCTGAGATGAAGACAGGGGAAGGTAAGACACTCGTCGGAACACTTCCTGTATATTTGAATGCGTTGGAAGGGAAAGGCGTTCACGTCGTTACCGTCAACGATTACTTGGCATCCCGCGATAGCGAGATTATGGCTCAAGTATACAACTTCCTGGGCATGACAGTTGGTTTGAACCTGTCTGGTATGGACCACAACATGAAGCAGGATGCTTATGCATGTGATATTACGTACGGTACGAACAACGAGTACGGGTTCGACTACCTGCGTGACAACATGGTGCTGTACAAAGAGCAAATGGTTCAACGTCCATTGAACTTCGCGATCATTGATGAAGTGGACTCCATCCTCGTTGACGAAGCGCGTACGCCGCTTATCATTTCTGGACAAGCTGCTAAGTCGACAGAGCTGTACTTCGTTGCAGATCGGTTCGTTAGCCGCTTGAAAGGTGAAGAGGACTATACGATTGATGTGAAGACGCGTCAAGTTGCACTTACAGAAGCAGGTGTGGCTAAGGCAGAGAAAGCGCTCGGCATCGAGAACCTGTTCGATGTGAAGAACGTAACGTTGAATCACCATATCCAACAAGCGTTGAAGGCTCACTCGATTATGCGTCTGGATGTTGACTATGTCGTAAATGACGGCGAGATTGTTATTGTCGACGAGTTCACAGGCCGTATGATGGCTGGACGTCGCTACAGCGACGGTTTGCACCAAGCGATCGAGGCGAAAGAAGGCCTTGAGGTGCAAAATGAGAGCATGACGCTCGCAACAATTACATTCCAGAACTACTTCCGTATGTATCGTAAGCTTGCCGGTATGACCGGTACTGCGAAGACAGAGGAAGAAGAATTTAAGAGCATTTACGGCTTGGAAGTTATCCAAGTGCCGACGAATAAGCCGAACCAACGTAAAGATATACCGGATGTCGTCTATAAGTCGGAAAATGCAAAATATAACGCGGTTGTAGAGGAAATCGTGAAGCGCCACAAAAATGGCCAGCCAGTCTTGGTTGGTACGGTGTCGATCGAGAACTCGGAGCGCTTGTCTGACATGCTTCGTCGCAAGGGTGTGAAGCACCAAGTCTTGAATGCGAAGTATCATGCGGAGGAAGCGAATATTATTTCTAGCGCAGGTGAACCGAATCAAGTCACCATCGCAACGAACATGGCGGGTCGCGGTACAGATATCATCTTGGGCGAAGGCGTATCGGAAACAGGCGGCTTGCACATTATCGGTACAGAGCGCCATGAGAGCCGTCGTATCGATAACCAGCTTCGTGGACGTGCGGGGCGTCAGGGCGATCCAGGCTCCTCGCAGTTCTACCTGTCCTTGGAAGACGAATTGATGCGTCGTTTCGGTGCGGATAACGTCCTTGGCATGATGGAGCGTCTTGGATTTGAAGAGGATCAGCCTATCGAGTCCAAGCTGATTACACGTGCTGTAGAATCTGCACAGAAGCGGGTAGAAGGCAATAACTTCGACTTGCGCAAAGTCGTCTTACAGTATGATGATGTCATGAACCAACAGCGCGGTATCATCTACAAGCAGCGCTATGAGGTGCTTGACTCCGAGAATATCCGCCAAATCGTGCTGGATATGATCAAGCCATGCATCGAGCGCGTCGTAGATGCGCACTGTAATGAAGAAGATATCCCAGAAAACTGGGATCTGGAAGAAGTCGTGAACTACATGCATCGTCAAATGCTTGACGAGGGTACAATTACGAAGGATGACCTGTGGGGCAAGGAAAAAGAAGAAATTACGGAATTCCTGTTCGGCAAGGTTATGGAGAAATATACAGAACGCGAAGAGCGCATAGGGCCAGAACTTGTGCGTGAATTCGAGAAGGTTGTTGTGCTTCGTGCCGTAGACTCCAAGTGGATGGATCATATCGATGCGATGGATCATCTGCGTCAAGGGATTCACCTTCGTGCTTACGGCGGTACGGATCCGCTGCGTGAATACCAATTCGAGGGCTACGAAATGTTCAACAGCATGGTAGCTTCGATCCAAGAAGAAGTGTCCACATACATTATGAAGGCTCAAGTAGAGCAGAATGTAGAACGTCAAGCTGTCATAGAAGAGAGTAAGATGTCTACGAATGCAGAGCCTGCTGAAAAGCGTCCTGTTGTAAGGGGCGAAGTGGTTGGCCGCAACGACCAGTGCCCTTGCGGAAGCGGCAAGAAATATAAGCAATGTCACGGTAAGCAAGACTAATTGGCTCAACGAGTTTTATGCCGATTATAGTCATGAACGCTCTTGCACCGGACATACATTGCTGCATAGACAGTAATAAACAGCATATTCATGGTGGATAGAGGCTAATAAGCAGCTCTCCATATGATAGACCCGAACGGGCGGCCGTATAGCCGCCCGTTGTTCGGGAGAGGGAAGCGACACTGCTCCCTTCCTAACCAATTTTACCGAGGTGGTATTATGATGATCGACGCAAGTGTACGTCACAATATGCGCAGCATCGCAGCTAAACTTACAAACCTTAGGGGGTCTCTTTGACTTCGATCTGAAGCAAGAGATGATTGCCAACTTCGAAGAGAAGATGGCTGCGCCGGACTTCTGGGATGACAATGACAAAGCGCAAGGACTTATCTCCGAGATGAATGCAATCAAGAGCATTGTCGACCAGTATGGGAAGCTGAAGCAGGATTATGACGACAATGAAATGATGCTCGAACTGGCAGAGGAAGAAGACGATGAATCACTAGCTGAGGAACTGACAGCGAATGTTGAACAACTCCTGGCTAGTATTGAGAATTTCGAGCTTCAGCTTCTGCTGAGCGAGCCTTATGATAAAATGAACGCCATTTTGGAGCTGCATCCAGGTGCAGGTGGTACCGAGTCTCAAGACTGGGGTCAAATGCTTTTGCGCATGTATACACGCTGGGCAGAGAAGCGCGGCTTCAAGGTCGAAGTACTGGATTATCTGCCGGGCGACGAAGCAGGCATTAAGAGCGTGACGCTGCTTATTAAAGGATATAACGCTTACGGTTATTTGAAGACGGAGAAGGGCGTGCATCGTCTCGTTCGTATCTCGCCATTTGATTCCTCTGGCCGCAGACATACATCATTTGTATCCTGCGACGTCGTGCCTGAGATTACAGACGACGCAGAAATTGAAATCCGTACAGAGGATTTGAAAGTTGATACGTATCGTGCGAGCGGTGCGGGTGGTCAGCACATCAATACGACGGATTCTGCTGTTCGGATTACCCATATTCCAACGGGCATCGTCGTGACGTGTCAGACGGAGCGTTCGCAGATCAAGAACCGTGAGCGTGCCATGACTCATCTTCGTTCCAAGTTGTATGAACGCAAGATTGAGGAACAGCAGAAGCAGTTAGCAGAAATCCGTGGTGACCAGATGGAAATCGCATGGGGAAGCCAAATTCGCTCCTATGTATTCCATCCGTACAGCATGGTCAAGGACCACCGGACGCAGGTGGAAACCGGAAATGTCGGCGCCGTGATGGACGGCGACTTGGATACGTTTATTGACGCGTACTTGAGAACCTTAATTCAACCATCATCTGAAGCATAAATATGTTGGTACCGACTGCGAAAACCTGCGCCGATCTTTGATCGGGGTAGGTTTTTTGTTGTGCTTGAATGCTTTACCATGCTAGAGAGTGCACATAATAAGATAGGTTCATGGCACAGGATACAGATTTCTTGCCAAGTACTACGACACCGCGGAGTACTGGGATACTGTGAAGTAGTGTGACTCCGCTAAGTACTACGGCGCTGCCAAGTATTGCAACAACGCCAAATGGTTCAACGTCGGCAAAACTGCAGCACTGCAGAGAATTGTGTGACACCACCGAGTACCACGATACCATACGCTTCAATACCATACTGTGTATTACGAAGGAGAGACATTATGCCCCATACATCGGATTCATCTATTTCTCAATCGAGGAAACCTCGGCGTAACAACAATGGCTTACTGCTTCCATACGATCATCCCATGCGGGCAGTAATGGATTACGCCCTGCTTTTCCTTGGAGCCTTTATTATGGCGCTTACGTTCAATACATTAATGCTGCCGAACAAGATCGCTTCAGGGGGCATTTCGGGTCTATCCATCTTGCTGGAGAGTCAATTTGGGTGGAACCCTGCAATTACGCAGTATGCATTCAATATACCGCTCTTCATTTTAGGGGTATGCTTGCTAGGCAAGCAGTTCGGGATTCGGACACTTGTAGGTTCCGTCTCCTTGCCGACCTTTATCTATCTCACACAACATTTAGGGCCTGCTACGGATAATCCGCTGCTTGCAGCTATTTTCGGTGGAATAGGGATTGGTTTGGGTCTAGGTATCGTATTCCGCGGTCGTGGCTCTACCGGAGGCAATGCCATTACGGCACAGTTGCTGAGTACTTTCGGTAAAATCAATATTGCACTGTCTGTCGCGATTTGTGATGGGGTTATCATTTTGCTTGCCGGGTTCATGCTTTCCTTTGAAAGCGCCATGTATGCACTCATCGCTTTGTTCGTCACGAGCAAGACGATCGATGTAGTTCAGGTCGGCTTGGGTTATACGAAGGTTGCATTCATTATTAGTGATGAAGCCGATAGAATTACGGATACGATTCTGCATGATCTTGATCGGGGATTGACGAAGCTGCAGGGCGAAGGCGGCTACACGGGCGAAGGGCGCACCGTGCTCATGGTCGTCGTCGGTCAGAGCGAAGTATATAAACTGAAGGCGATCGTCCGCTCTGTGGATCCACAGGCATTTGTCATTATTAGTGATACGAATGAGGTATTAGGCGAGGGATTCAAGGTGCAAGCGTAAGAAGAGCAAGTTACACTTATGCCTATTAAGGTCTACAAGATATTCATTCATTGCATAAGACTGTTCGATTTTATTCATAAAACGCAGTTCTATTCTGCATATCATGCGCCGCATGTATGTAGAGGGAGCTGCGTTTTTTTATTTACGGTCAAGTTATCCTCATTGTAAATTCAAATCATTTATCTCCGAAATCCCTATGGTTCATGGGTTCTGGACGATATCTCCCCTAATTATCATGATCTATCCTTTTATCTTTTTCGTAAAGAAAATGAAAATTCATGGAAAAGTCATTGTATTTATATAAATACGGTCGTATAATGATACATATTATTCATGAGGGATCATTTTCCTATACGTGTTAACTATTTCAGGGCAGTAGCAATATCCCGGATTTTATACCGATCACAACGAAGCCTACGTTCAGGAGCTTATACAGGAGTAGTGAGGAATGGAGAGAGTGGAATGAATCAAGAGAAGCATGTACGAGTAGCCATTGTTGGTTCCACTGGCTACGGCGGTGTCGAACTTATCCGTCTGTTATTAAATCATCCGAATGTCACGATCACATCAGTCATTTCAGCATCGAGCGCAGGAGCACCAATTGCAGACGGATACCCGCATTTGCATGAAGTGATGTGCGATACGTTGGACGGGGTGGATGTGGAAGAGATGCGAAGGAAGGCAGACGTTGTGTTTACAGCAACTCCTTCCGGCGTGAGCGGACAGCTGGTACCGAAACTGCTGGAGGCAGGACTCGCCGTTATCGATTTGTCTGGGGACTTCCGCATTAAGGATGGCGAGCTATATACGACATGGTATAAGCACGCTGCTCCAGCGGAAGAGTGGCTAGCGGAAGCCAAGTACGGCTTGTGTGAGTTGTACCCGGAGCGTGGATATGCAGAAGGGCGTAAGTTCATTTCCAATCCAGGCTGCTACCCAACGGCAACGCTGCTCGGACTCATTCCAGCACTGCAAGCAGGGTGGATTCAACCTGACAGTCTCATTATTGACGCGAAATCCGGCGTATCCGGAGCTGGTCGAGGCGTAAACTTAGGTGTTCATTATGCGGAGATTAATGAAAACTTCAAGGCCTACAAAGTTAACAAGCATCAGCATATTCCGGAAATCGAGCAGGTTCTTAGCGAGGTTGCACAGCAGCCGGTTACGGTGACGTTCACCACGCACTTGACGCCAATGACTCGCGGCATTATGTGCACGATGTATGCGACGCTTGCAGGGACATACATCGAAGATGACTTTATATCTCTCTATCAAGAGTATTATGCAGGACGGCGATTCGTTCGCATTCGTCCACAAGGACAGTGGCCGGCAACGAAGGAAGTGTTCGGATCGAACTTCTGTGATATCGGTTTTGCCGTAGATCGGAGAACGAAGCGGGTAACGATTATTTCCGTTATCGACAATGTCGTCAAGGGCGCGGCAGGCCAAGCGATACAGAATTTGAATCATATGATGGGATGGGACGAGACAACGGGGCTGATGCTCACACCGGTGTACCCATAACGTGAACATATATACGGATAGCATGAAGCTATTCAATGAAAAAGATGTACGACTTTGATAAAGAAGAAGGTTGATAGGGATGCAAACGCAAGCTCTGAGCACAGAGGTGCAATTATTTAACATTATCGATGGATCAGTAACAACACCTCATGGATTTCGGGCCAGCGGGCTGTATTGCGGCTTGAAGAAATCCGAACGCAATGATTTGGGTGCTATCGTATGCGACGTGCCTGCGGCAGCAGCTGCCGTGTATACAACGAACGTATTCCAAGCAGCGCCGCTTGCTGTAACGCGTGCAAGTTTGAATGAAGAGGGCAAGCTGCAAGCCATTATTGTGAACAGTGGAAATGCGAATGCCTGCACAGGCAAGCAAGGGGAAGCGGATGCATACCGGATGCGCAGTGCATTTGCAGAGCAGCTTGGCATTGCGCCGCATTATGTAGCTGTTGCATCCACAGGCGTCATCGGCGAGCCGCTGAAGATGGATTGCGTGGAGAGAGGGATCGTGGAGCTTCCTACGAAGTTGACTGAGCTTGGAGAAGGTGCGGAGCAGTTCTCACAAGCGATTTTGACAACAGATCTGGTGAAGAAGGAAGCAAGTGCGGTCGTTATGGTCGATGGCAAGCAAGTTACGGTTGCGGGGTGCGCCAAGGGATCGGGAATGATTCATCCGAACATGGCTACGATGCTTGGGTTCGTAACGACCGATGCATCAATCGGTCAAGAGGCACTGGCAGGTTTACTTCGTTCCACAACGAACAAGACATTCAATATGATAACGGTGGATGGAGATACGAGCACGAACGATATGCTTATCGCACTGGCGAGCGGCATGGCAGGCAATGAACCTCTCCATGAGCAGCATGAAGCATGGCAAGCGTTCGCAGCAGCATTCCACTATGTGTGTGAACAGCTGGCTAAAGCAATCGCTCGCGATGGAGAAGGAGCGACGAAGCTGATTGAGGTGCGTGTCACTGGAGCTGTATCAGATGAGGCGGCAACTGCGATTGCCAAGTCGATTGTTGGATCGAGTCTTGTGAAATCAGCTGTATTTGGTGCAGATGCGAACTGGGGCCGGGTTATAGCAGCTGTTGGTTATGCGGGGCAGCCGGTTAATCCCGATACGGTGGATATTCATATGGGGCCAATCACTGTGCTTCAGCAGTCAACACCGGTAGCATTTGATGAAGAGGCTGCGCTAGCCTATTTGAAGGGAGATACGGTCATCTTCCACGTTGATTTACATATGGGGGCTGGCGAATCCAAGGCATGGGGTTGTGACTTGACGTATGATTACGTGCGCATTAATGCGGCGTACCGGACATAGAGCAGAGCAAATGGGGGTCGAGAGCTGCAACTGATCAACAATAGCAGCGATGCGGCTTGGGTACCCATTATAGGTACCGATAGAGATAGTGTATAGGAGAGAGACATCGGAGAGGCTAGATAAGCTGCAAGGAAGTGTGAAGTTGTATTAAGCGGTGTAAAGCAAGAGCGGGAAGGAGCAGCGTGGGAGTATGGCAACGACAGAAACTCAGGGCGTAGAGAAGTCATTGGCGGCTACAGCTGTAAAGCTGTTCGTCATGAAGTGCGGAGGAAGCACCTTGGCAGCATTGCCGAATTCGTTCTATGAACAGCTTCATCAGCTTCAGGAGGATGGTACAGTTCCTGTAATCGTGCATGGCGGTGGACCTGCGATATCAGGCATGCTGGATAAGCTCGGCATCGAGTCCGAATTCATCGGTGGGCTTCGTAAGACCGATGAAGCCGTGCTTGACGTCGTCGAAATGATCCTTGCCGGACAGATCAACAAGCAAATCGTACGGCGCCTCACACAAGTAGGGGCTAAGGCGGTTGGGCTGTCGGGAACAGATGGCGGACTCATTCAGGCGGAGCCGGTACCTAACGCGGCGCAAGTGGGCTTTGTCGGAGACGTGACCCATGTCAATGCATCCTTGCTGGCTGGACTGGTCGACATGAATCATATGCCTGTCATTGCGCCAGTTGGACTGGATCGTGCAGGCCAACGCTATAACATCAATGCTGATACTGCAGCAGGTGCTGTAGCGGCTTATCTTGGATCGGAGCAGCTTATTGTGGTAACGGATGTACCCGGCATTATGAGAAACGGCCCAGAAGGGAAAGTTGTACTTCCCGTTGTGACGACTGAGGAAGTTGAGGCGATGATCGAGAGTGGCGATATTTACGGAGGGATGATCCCGAAGGTGCAGGCTGCGATGAAATGTCTGGAGGGCGGCGTGCAGGAGGTTGTTATTGCTGACGGATCTGAACCTGATGTACTGCGCCGATTGATGGCTGGGGAAGCGATCGGAACTCGAATTGTTAGGTCATAGGTGGCCTATTAAGACATGGAATAAATTGAAGGTTGGATCTTTTAGATAGCAGTATGCTGCAGCTGAGAGGCTGTGAACAGAGTAACAGACTGAACGAAGGGGTGGAGACGATGACGAAGAATATAGATGCCGGGAAGGAAGCTGGCGCTTTGTTCCCAACGTATGCCCGCTATCCAATTGCACTGGTCAAGGGGCAAGGGAGCCGTGTATGGGACAATGAGGGGAAATGCTACTTGGATTTCATGAGCGGCATAGCTGTAACGAACTTGGGACATGTGCCGGAGAGGGTCAAGGCGCGTGTACAAGAACAGCTGGATACGTTATGGCACGCTTCGAATCTGTTCTATATCCCACAGCAGGAACAAGCGGCGGAGCTGCTGACCGCGAATACATGTGCAGATGCTGTATTCTTCTGCAATAGTGGAGCGGAAGCGAACGAGGCAGCTATTAAGCTGGCGCGACGCTATCATGCAGCAGTTGCTAAGACAGGGCGGTCGGAAATTATTACGTTCCATCAATCCTTCCACGGCCGCACGTTGGCGACGCTGACAGCAACTGGTCAAGACAAGGTGAAGGATGGATTCGCTCCGCTGCCAGCAGGATTCCGTTATGTACCGTTTAACGATAGTGAGGCGCTGAAAGCTGCGATAACGGATAATACCGCAGCGATTATGCTTGAAATCGTGCAAGCAGAAGGCGGTGTCTTCCCGATCAAGGCATCATTCGCTCAAGAAGTAGCTGCATTGTGCAAGGAGCACGGACTTCTTCTCATCGTGGATGAAGTACAAACGGGAATGGGGCGAACAGGGGCATTGTTCGCATATGAGCACTACGGCCTTCAGCCGGATATCTTTACTGTGGCCAAGGGGCTCGGCAGTGGCTTCCCAGTAGGAGCCATGCTGGCGCAGGAGTATCTGCGGGCAGCGTTCAGTCCGGGCACACATGGCTCGACCTTCGGCGGCAACCCGCTCGCGATGTCAGCTGTAGTAGGCACACTGGAGACGATGCTGGAAGAGAAGGCTGCACAGCGGGCAGCGGAGAAGGGGACGACCTTGCTTAACGCGCTGCGGGTGAAGTTGAGCAATGTACCGCTAGTGAAGGATATACGAGGTCTCGGGCTTCTTGTTGGTATCGAGTGCGCGGAACCTGTGGCGGATGTGATTAAGGAGGCACAACAAGCGGGCTTGCTATTCATTAGCGCGGGTCCGAATGTGATTCGTTTGCTTCCGAATCTGTTCGTAAGTGACGAAGAAATCGATGAGGCTGTGGCGATTATCCACGATGTATTAGTGAAGCGTTCAGAAGTCGTTGCTACGGCATAGATGGCAATCGGAGCGTGTGTACAGATCGGATGGGAAGACAGCGACTATATACGGAGGTGGCCTTGATGGCAACAACAGCATCTACAATTGATTTGCGCGGACGCGATTTTATTGCGCTCGCTGACTATACGATGGAAGAATTGCAATACTTGATCGATCTCGCGATTGAGCTGAAGCGGAAGCAGAAGGCAGGCGAGGTGTATCAGCCGCTGAAGGGGAAGACACTCGGCATGATCTTCGAGAAGTCTTCCACACGCACACGTGTATCATTTGAAGTAGGGATGTACCAGCTTGGCGGTCAGGCATTGTTTTTGAGTAAAAATGATCTGCAAATTGGCCGCGGGGAGCCAATATTGGATACCGCCCAAGTGCTGTCGCGCTATGTGGATGGCATTATGATCCGGACGTTTGCCCATCGCACGGTCATAGATTTGGCGCGCGGCGCTACCATACCGGTTATTAATGGATTGACGGATATGAATCATCCATGCCAAGCGCTGGCCGATTTCCAGACGATATATGAGAAAAAAGGAACGCTGCAAGGCTTGAAGCTAGCCTATATCGGGGACGGCAATAATATGGCGAATTCCCTGCTAATGGGAGCGAGCAAGCTGGGAATGCATGTTGCTGTCGCATCGCCTGAAGGATATATGCCGGATGAAGGCATCGTGAAGCAAAGCCTCGAGCAGGCGCAGCAGTCAGGATCTCAAGTGCTCATTACGAGTGATCCGAAGGAAGCAATCGCGAACGCCGATGTGGTCTATACAGACGTATGGGCAAGCATGGGGTTCGAGGCGGAGCAGCTGAAGCGTGAGCAAGCGTTCCGCAACTTCCAAGTGAATGAAGAATTAGCTCGGTATGCGAAGCCTGATTATATATTCCTGCACTGCTTGCCTGCACATCGTGGTGAAGAAGTCAGTGAAGGTGTTATTGATGGCGGCCACTCTGTTATTTTCGATCAAGCGGAGAATCGTCTGCATGCGCAGAAGGCGATTATGGCTTCCTTGATGGGAGAGTAACGTATTTATGGATCGAGTTTGATCGGTAGATGGACTACTATTGTTAACGAGAATAGGCAGGCATCCTCTTTTTTTGGAGTACTTATGTTACATGGGGCTAAATCGTAACGACCTAAATAAATTGAGGTGGACGCACACTTGGCTGAATAGGGGAACTTGGTCAAGTTGATGGACACATGCAGGACGAATTGAACCTTATCGAGTTTATTAAACTTATCGAATTTATTGAACCTCATCTCTACAGCATATTGAACGGGGGAGTCATCGTGGCAAAGAACAAAATTGTGCTGGCCTATTCAGGCGGCTTAGATACATCCGTCATCCTAACATGGCTAAAGGAAACCTATGATGCAGAGATCATTACGTTTACCGCGGACATTGGACAAAAGGAAGAACTGGACGGCCTTGAAGAAAAGGCAATCGCAACAGGTGCATCCAAAGTCTACATTGACGATTTGCGCGCAGAGTTTGCGCAGGATTTCATTTTCCCGATGTTCCAGGCAGGTGCACTGTATGAAGGGCAATATCTGCTCGGCACGAGCATTGCGCGTCCGCTCATTGCGAAGCGGATGATTGAGATTGCTCGTATGGAAGGTGCAACGGCGATTGCTCATGGTGCAACTGGCAAAGGGAATGACCAAGTCCGTTTTGAACTGACGGCAGCGGCGCTGGCACCGGACATTCAAGTCATCGCGCCTTGGCGCTCGGAGCAATTCCGCGCTGACTTCCCAGGACGCGCTGAGATGATCGCCTACGCGGAGAAGCATGGTATTCCGGTGCAGGCTTCTGCGGCCAAACCATACTCGATGGACCGCAATCTGCTCCACATTAGCTTCGAGAGCGGCATGCTGGAGGATCCATGGTTTGACGCAACAGCAGATGCGAATAAAGGCATGTATGTACTGAGTGTCTCCCCAGAGGATGCGCCGAATGAGTCGGAGCTCATCGAATTAACATTCGAGCAAGGCAATTGTACTGTGGTTAACGGAGAGGCGCTCTCCCCTCTGCAGGTAATGGAGACATTGAATGAGCTTGGCGGCAAGCACGGCATTGGTCGTGTTGATATGGTAGAGAACCGCTTCGTCGGCATGAAGAGCCGCGGCGTCTACGAGACACCGGGCGGTACGATTCTATTTACGGCACACCGCATCATGGAATCGTTGACGATGGATCGCGAAGTAATGCATATCCGTGACTCGCTTATTCCGAAGTACAGTGCTGCAGTATACAACGGGTTCTGGTTCGCACCGGAGCGGCTTGCGATTCAAGCACTCGTCAACGAAAGCCAGAAGCATGTGACGGGCAGCGTGCGGCTTAAGCTGTACAAGGGCAATGTGATGGGCGCTGGCGTACAAAGTCCGGTGAGTTTATACAATCCAGATATCGCGACGATGGAGGCAGACCCCTCTCAGGCATACGATCAAAATGATGCAACAGGCTTTATTCATTTGAACGCCTTGCGTCTTAAGGTCGCTGCCGGGGTGCATGGTACGAAGGTTCATGGGGCTTCCTTGCAAGAAGCAGGCGTGTAATACAGGAAGGGGAGAGCAGCGTGAGCAAACTATGGGGCGGTCGGTTTACGAAACAGACGGATCAACTCGTTGAACAATATACAGCTTCGATTACATTCGATAAAGCAATGGCTGAAGAGGATATACAGGGCAGCCTTGCTCACGTGGCGATGCTGGGAGCTTGCGGTATATTGCCGCAGGAGGATGTAGATCAGATAACGGATGGACTTCATCAGGTCGCGAATATGATCCGCCGCGGGGAACTGGATTACTCCGTATCCGATGAGGACATTCATATGAATATTGAAAAAACGCTCATTGATCTTGTTGGCCCGGTGGGTGGCAAGCTGCATACTGGACGCAGCCGCAACGACCAAGTGGCGACCGATATGCACTTGTACATGCGCAAGCGTGTGGTCACCTTTGTTGAGCTGCTCGTGCAGCTGCAGGAAGCACTTATTGCGCAGGCGAAGGAGAACGTGGAGACAATCGTGCCTGGCTATACGCATTTGCAGCGTGCGCAGCCGATTCTATTCGCCCATCACTTGATGGCGTATGTCGCAATGTTCGAGCGCGATATCGAGCGTTTGACGGACAGTTATAAGCGCATTGATATGCTTCCACTTGGAGCGGGTGCGCTCGCGGGGACGACATTTGCGATTGATCGTCATTACACCGCGAAGCAGCTTGGCTTCAGCCGCGTATATGAGAACAGTCTTGATGCAGTGAGCGATCGGGATTTCATCGTGGAATTCCTGTCGAACGCTTCACTGATTATGATGCACTTGTCCCGCTTGTGTGAGGAGCTTGTGCTCTGGTCGAGCACTGAATTTCAATTCGTGGAGCTGGACGATGCATTCTGCACGGGTTCCAGTATTATGCCGCAGAAGAAAAATCCAGACGTCGCGGAACTAGTTCGCGGGAAGACAGGGCGGGTATACGGTAATCTTGTGGGCATGCTGACGGTACTCAAGGCACTGCCGCTAGCCTATAACAAGGATATGCAGGAAGACAAGGAAGGCATGTTCGACACAGTGCATACGTTGGACGGGGCACTGCGCCTATTTGCACCGATGATTGCCACGATGAAGGTGAACCGCAGCCGCATGCGGGAGGCAGTGCGTCAGGACTTCTCCAACGCAACTGACATTGCAGATTTCCTCGTTGGCAAGGGACTGCCATTCCGTCAGGCGCATGAAGTTATCGGCAAGACGGTGCTGTACTGTATTGAACAGAACAAATACCTGCTTGATCTGACCCTGGAGGAGTTCAAGCAGTTCTCTGAACTGTTCGATGATCGTATCTATGCTGTCCTTCAACCTGAGCAGGTTGTAAATGCACGCAACGTATACGGCGGAACAGCAACGGTGCAGGTAGAGGCCGCCATTGGGCGGGCAGAACAAGCATTGGCACAGAAGGCGCTCTGGATCGAAGCCAACGGTGGGATCAAGTTAGCATAGGAGTTGATGGTAGGCTGATTTCTGTTGGATTGGTTGATCATCGATAGTATTCAGCATCGTTATGACATCATGTAACTCAACTTATCGAAGAGCACTGCGCGTTAATAGCGTCCTGTGAGGCGCTGACGCGCTTGTGCTTTTTTGCATTTGGAGGGATGTTTCGCTTCGTAGGCTTCACCCCTGCCATTGCCTGAATATGTAAATATGTGTATAATTAACAATGTGCATATGCACGATCAAACTTCATAAGGAGGAATGCTAATGCCTCAGCCGAAGTACGTCACCGATATCGACAAGGTCACACAGTTGCCCGAGACGGAAAGGAAACGGCTCAAGCAGATTACCGAGAAATTTGTATTCCGCGTCAACGATTATTATTTGAACCTCATTGATTGGAACGACCCCAATGACCCGATTCGGAAGCTTGTTATCCCGAACACCGGGGAACTGAAAGAGTATGGACGATGGGATGCCTCAGACGAGGACACGAACTACGTAGTTCCTGGCTGCCAGCACAAGTATTCATCCACCGCACTATTAATTGTATCGGAAGTATGCGGCGCCTATTGCCGATACTGCTTCCGCAAGCGACTATTCCGCAACGATGTCAAAGAAGCGATGTCCGATGTGAATCCCGGACTCACTTACATTGCCGAACATCCCGAGATTAACAATGTCCTGCTTACCGGCGGAGACAGTCTGATTCTAGCCACCCCGAAACTGCGCATGATTTTACAACGTCTGCGCGATATCCCTCATGTTAAGATTATTCGATTGGGCTCCAAGCTGCCCGTTTTCAATCCGATGCGGATTTATGAAGATGAGTTATTGCTGGAGGCGATTCGTGAATTTTCAACACCTGACCACCGGATTTATGTAATGGCTCATATTAACCACCCACGTGAAATCACAGAAGAAGCAAAGCGCGGATTCCAGGCACTGCACGAAGCTGGAGCAATCGTAGTCAATCAGACGCCGGTGTTGCGGGGTATTAATGATGATGCGGATGTACTCGGAGAACTGCTAGATAAGCTGTCATGGGCCGGGGTAACCCCGTATTATTTCTTTATTAACCGGCCGGTTGCTGGAAATAGTGAATTCGTTCTCCCATTAAAGGAAGCGTACCAACTCGTTGAAGCAGCCAAGGCGAAGACGTCAGGACTTGGCAAGCGGGTTCGATTATCTATGAGCCATACATCAGGCAAAATCGAAATTTTGGCGATTGAGAACGGAAAGGCATATCTGAAATATCATCAATCCCGAGACGGGAACTATGGCAAGTTCATGGTGCTCGATTGTCCAGATCATGCTGCTTGGTTTGATGACCTTCCCGGCAACGAGCAGTTTTGGACACCACCTCAAAAAAAATCCCAAGATATCGTTTCTGTGAATAAACTTCCAGATATGCCGCAGCAGCGAACGAGGAGGGATGCGTAATGCAACGTTCTGTACCATCGTCGGATCGTACAGCTTTATCCGAACCCCTAGCTGGATCAAGCCCAAGCGAAGATGTTCCTTTCATTCAATCTGGAGACGAAGTCGTTGAATGGATGCACCGGCATGCTGCAGAGTATTTGCGCTTGCAATTTACGGACTTGTTCGGCAAGGTGAAGCAGTTTGTCATCCATCGTGATGAAGCAGATGCTGCTTTTAAAGGAAAGGTGATGTTTGACGGTTCTTCGGTCACAGGGTACGGCGGTGTAGATCAATCCGATCTCGCCTTGCATCCGGATCCAACTTCATTCCATGTGGATACGTGGCACGACTCTACATGCGGCACAATAGCAACTGTCTTTTGTGATGTACGCTTGCCGGATGGCAGACGCGCGCAGGGGTGTACCCGGAGTATGTTGAAGGAAGTGCTGCGAGAAGCAAAGGAATTAGGTTATTCCTACTATATTGGGGTTGAGGGTGAATTTTTTCTCTACCCGGTAAGTGAACGAGGAACACCAATTGTTACGACCCATGACGAAGGAGGCTATTGTGATCTGTTCCCTCATGATCGCGGAGAGAATGTAAGATTAGAATTATTGCAGGAGATGAGGAAGCAAGGCTTCCAAACTGAGGCGTCTCATCATGAAGTGGCTCCTGGCCAGCATGAGATCAACTTTCGCTTCGGAGAAGCGCTTAGAGCAGCTGATCGGTGGCAAATGTTCAAGCTACTGACGAAGCGAGTGGCAAATCAACATGGCCTACATGCCACATTCATGCCGAAGCCAATGAGTGGTCAAAATGGCAGCGCCCTTCATTGCAATCAATCTCTGCAGGACGATGCGAGGCGTAATGTGTTCCATGATCCGCATGCGTCATCCGAGATGAGTGACACTGCTCTCTATTTTATAGCTGGCTTGCTGCATCACGCAAAAGGAATGTCCGCCATTGCGAACCCAGTCGTTAATTCCTATAAGCGCTTAATGCCAGGCTATGAAGCACCGACTCATCTAACTTGGTCGGAAAGCAATCGTTCGGCAATGATCCGAATTCCGGCGGCACGAGGCAAGCAGACGCGAATTGAATATCGTACGCCGGATCCAACCGCTAATCCCTATTTACTGTTTGCGGTCATGCTGAAGTCAGGTTTGGAAGGTGTGAAGAAGAGGGAAAGGCCGCCCAAGGAAGCAAGCGGGGACATTCATCAAGCGAAAAATAGCACACCGTATAAATGGGATATCTACCCCCGGGATTTATTTGAAGCGTTAAGGTATATGGAGAAGGATACAATCATCCAGGATGTCATGGGCGAGCAGGCATTGAACACGTACATTTCAATGAAAGAACAGGAATATAGCGAATATGCATCACAAGTTCATGGGTGGGAGCTTACTTCCTATCTGCGAGAATATTAATAAATTGCATTCAAGCTCGGTATGAACGCAAGAAGAGCCCTCATCAATGATGATGCAGGGCTCTTTCTCTTGAATGTTGCCTTCGGTTACCTCTATCTAGGACTCATCATTAAATACGGGTCCATTCACACCATCCTCTAAAATCGGGTTTTGATCCTTTTTCGAAGAAGACTGATCCGATCCGCCTGTATTGACCGCTATAAGTGTCGGCTGTGGTCTGTACGTATCCACGAACATTTTTTTGCGTTCGACCACTTTGCCGTTAACGAGCTTGATCCGGTACGACTCTACCGTATATCCCTGTTTCCCCTTCTGGATCGTCTCGTGGCTGCCGATAGGGAGATTTGGATTTTTCACATATTTAATCGTTGGCTCTAGTACCTTCAATGTTTTGGTCTCCATCCGATAGGATACATCCTTATCCATTGTGCCGAAAAATTTAATGATGAGCCGATCGTCCTCAGCAGCAGTTCGAATAATAAGATGCTTGCCGGTTGTGTTTTTGAAGCGGAAATTAATATAGCCCTGAGAGAAGGTGGCATCTAACCCAATTGGTAAGTAAGAGACAGGTAATGAATGATTGCGTCGCTCGACGATTTCCAGACCAGTGCGAAGTACTGCATTGTATAAGGTGCTCGATACTTGGCAAATGCCTCCGCCAATGCCGGGCACAAGCTTGCCGTTGAAGATGACGGGAGCTTCCTTGAAGCCGTATTTCTTTTCCGTTTCAGCAATGACCTTATCATAGTCGAAAACCTCACCAGGCTTCAGCACCATGTCATGAATGGTCTGGGCAGCTGCGTTGACATTATGGGTGCGGCCGTCGCTGGCTTGCACGAAGCTGGTTGAGAACTCAATAATCTTTCGTTCAATCCCCTCCGCTTTCAGCGATGCTATTGTGACTGGTGGGGCTGTTTTTTGTAGTGGTACCTGAAGTGCAATGGATTGCCCTTCAATCCACGTGTGAGGGATGGAGGTGCGGATGAGTTGTTCCAACTGTAATCGGTCGATGCGAAGGACTGTTTTTTCGGGTTTATAGCGTATGTTGTCGTCTTTTGTGATTTCCCGCTGTGCATTTACGGGCTTGCCGAATGTCTTTTCCTCCCAGTCAGGCGTTAAGCGCTTCGCCCACACGTCCTTATTCCAACGGAATTGAAGTGTCCACGATGTCGGGAAATAGTAGCGTGCTTGAATTCGTTCCCAGAGAGAGCCTTCCTTCATCTTGTCGAGTGCGCGTAAAATAGGCTCCGCATCATATGTAACGCCGAGATCAGCAAGTGTAGTTTTGACTGGTTCAACGTTCGAGCCGTCGAAGGAGAATTCGAATGGCGTTTGCTCCAACTGCTCAATTTTTGCTTTTAATTGCTCGCGGAAGGCGTCCATGGATTGAGAGCCGATATTCCAGGTGGACAGATGTACGTTGGGAGGGATTGTTGGCTGTGATGCATAGCTGTGAGCTAAGCCCCATACCGCAGTACCTACCAACAAGAGCGAGGCAACGGTTATAAATAGTGCATGGATTTTTTTCACTGCAATAGCCTCCTGCTTATGAAAAAATGAAGAAGAGCGTCCTTGCTTGAAGGAAGCCTAAGGACGAGAAGATTTGATTTATTCATTTTCATACTATATGCGACTTGCATAGCAAACTTGACTCGATAAGTGTAGAGAACACGGGAACAATTGCGTTAGCTGGTTGGAGGGGAGGACTACAGCAAGGGTCGGACTACTTCCGACGGCGTTAGCTGCTATAGAAGGCTGAATGATAGCTAAATGTGGTGCTATGCGTAAAAAGATGTTGAAATTTCCTTTCTTTTAAAGGATTTAGTGCACTTATGTCGAATGTATATTAGCTGATCTTTTAAACTTAGGGTGTGATCATTTGATAGAAATGCAAGATGTATGGAAAACGTATCAAGACGGCTCTCACGCATTGCGCGGCATATCCGTCCAAATTGATAAGGATGAATTCGTCTATTTGGTTGGACCGTCAGGAGCAGGGAAATCGACATTCATGAAATTGATCTATAGAGAAGAAGTTCCTACGAAGGGGCAAATTTTCGTAAGTGGATTCAATATCGGTAAGCTGAAGCAGCGCAAGATTCCGTTCGTTCGGCGCAATATCGGCGTCGTGTTCCAGGACTTTCGACTTTTGCCGAAGCTGACAGCCTATGAGAATGTTGCCTTCGCGATGGAAGTTATCGAAGCGCCGAAGAAGGTCATTAAGCGCCGTGTGCCTGAGGTGCTGGAGCTGGTGGGCCTGAAACATAAGATGAACAGCCTGCCGGCGCAACTGTCGGGAGGAGAGCAACAGCGAATCGCGATTGCAAGGGCAATCGTGAATAACCCATCTGTAATTGTGGCGGACGAGCCAACGGGGAACCTCGATCCAGAGACATCATGGGGCATTATGAAGCTGCTTGAGGAAATTAATTTCCGCGGCACGACGATTGTCATGGCTACTCATAACAAGGATATCGTCAATTCGATGCGCAAGCGGGTTATTGCGATCGAGCAGGGACTTATTGTTCGTGACGAGGCACGGGGGGAATACGGCTATGATTTTTAATTCAATTTCCCGCCATGTCAGAGAAGGAAGCAAGAGTATTTTCCGCAATGGATGGATGTCTTTCGCATCGATTAGTACGATAGTGATCTCGTTATTTATATTAGGTGTGTTCATGCTATTGTCGTTAAATGTAAACGAGATGACGAAGCAAATTGATAACAAGGTTCAAATTCGAGTTTATATGAAGCTTGATGCTACACAAGAGCAGAAGGAACTAGTCGCTACAGATATCGGCAATATGTCAGAAGTAAGCAAAGTTATTCCCATCTCCAAGGAAGAGGGCATGAAGCTGCTAGAGAAGAACTTGGGTGAGGACGGCAAGGAACTGCTTAACGGCTATACGAAGGATACGAATCCGCTTCCGGATTCTTTTACGGTTGAGGTATACGATCCAGCAACAATTGGCATGGTCGCGAAGAAGATTAATGCCATTAATGATACGAATAGCGCGAAGCCGCTGTGGAAGGTCAATTACGGGAAAGGAACGGTCGATACCTTGCTGAAGGTAACGGCAACCGTACGTAACTTCGGCCTTTTTATTGTAGCCGGCCTAGCCGTGACAGCGATGTTCCTTATTTCGAATACGATTAAAGTTACGATTATGGCTCGTCAGCGCGAGCTTAGCATTATGAAGCTTGTTGGGGCAACCAATTCCTTCATCCGAGGACCGTTCTTCGTCGAAGGGGCTCTCTTAGGCATTGTAGGGTCACTGATTACCGTTGGACTGCTATTTTACGGATATCAGCAGCTCGTGACGAATTTTGAGCTGGGCTTGCAGATGGTCAAGCTTATTCCACTGCAGGATGCGTGGCTGCTTGTTGGCAGTACTCTAGTGGGACTAGGCATTTTGATTGGCACATGGGGAAGTACGATATCCATTCGTAAATTTTTGAAAGTATAGATAGCACCAACGAAATGCAGCGTGTGAACGATAGGCCCAAATCGGGGAAGATAGGAGGAACCGGATTGAAACGAAGTACTGGATTGAAGAAGTGGATTACTTTAATCGCAAGCTTTGCAATTCTCTTCTCGATGGCGCCGCCATCTACGGGACAAGCATCTGAGTTGGACAAGGTCAATCAGCAATTGAAGCAGCTTCAGAGCGAGATGCGTCAAGCGGAGAATAAGCAGCAAGAAGCGAAGTCCATGAAGTCCGAAGCAACGAAGTTGCTTGGGAAGACGCAGAAGGATATGGACTATCTTCTGTCTGAGATTGATAAGAAAGCTAATGAGATGGCGAATGTCGCTCATCAAATAGATGAAACAGAATTAAATTTGGCTAAGGCAGCAGATGAACTGCAGAAGGTCAACAAACGAATTGATGAACGTGAGGATTTGCTGGATACGCGTGTGCGATTGATGTATACGAACGGCGTCGTGTCCTACATAGATGTATTGTTTAGTGCGACAAGTTTCTCTGATTTCCTGGATCGGTTCGATTCACTGCAATCGATCGCTGAACAAGATAAGGAAATATTGGCGGAGCATAAGCATGACAAGCAGCTTGTAGTCCAGAAGAAGCTGGAGATCGAGACGAACCTGAAGCAAGTAAAATTGCTGTATGCGAAGCTCGATAATGCGAAGAAGGACTTAATGTTGAAGGAAAAAGAAAAAGAAGTCATGATTGCAAGCTATAATAAGCAAATTGACGAATCAGATGACGCCAGTGAGGAGCAGGACAGACTGCTCGTTGAGTTTGCGAAAAAGCGTGCAGAGTTGCTCCGTAAGAAGAATGAGCTGATGAAGCCGAAGGAGAAGCCAAAGCCGAAGGCGAAACCAAGAAGCAATTCGAACTCAGTGTACTCGGGCGGCAAATTTGCAGTTCCTCTTCATGACGATTATTATATCTCTTCACAATTCGGTTCGCGCACCGATCCGATTACTGGAAAACAAGGAGCGTTCCATAGTGGTCTTGACATGGCCACGCCGGGAGGTACTGATATCTATGCTGCTGAATCAGGTACAGTTCTGATTGCAGAATGGTGGTCTGGATACGGGAACTGTGTCGTCATTGATCATGGAAATGGTGTTTGGTCCCTGTATGGGCATATCCGCAACGGTGGAATTAAAGTATCGAAGGGTGACCAAGTTTCACGTGGCGACAAGATTGCAGAGGTAGGAGCAACAGGCCGTGCAACAGGCAACCACCTACACTTTGAAGTTCGCGTGGATGGAGAACGCGTTGATCCGGAACCTTATTTGAAATAAAAATGGCAGTTTCGACATATACTAAGATGAATGTTGACTGAGTAAGCGTAGGGAACATAGGGAAGACAAAGGCGGTGATTCGATGTCATTCAAAGGGAGAACCGTCGCTCTGCTCGTCGGAGCGGCTATGCTGACAGGCAGTGCCTTAACGTTTACAGTGATGGACTTGCCGATATTTGCGAGTGGTGGACAAGCTGCATCGGCAGGTAATGGTTTGTCAGCGAGCGAGATGCAGAAGCTGAACTCGGCGTTAGGCATAATCGAAAATAAATACGTTACCGCCATTGAGCGCAACAAGATAGTAAACGGTGCAGTTCATGGCATGATCGCCGCGCTTAACGATCCTTACTCCTCCTTTATGGAGAAAGAGGAAGCGGAGCAATTCAATCATAGCATTGAAGGTGCTTTTACCGGGATTGGCGCGGAAGTGACGATGGAGAATGGCGAAGTGACGGTAGTATCGCCGATTAAGGGATCCCCTGCTGAGAAGGCTGGCGTCAAGCCGAAAGACGTGCTGATTTCCGTAAATGGAGAGAGTCTGGAGGGCAAAAACCTAAACGAGGCAGTAGCGAAAATCCGCGGCCCGAAGGGTACGAAGGCTAAAATCCTTATCAAGCGGGCAGGGCAAACAGTTCCACTTGAGCTCGTCGTTGTGCGAGATGAAGTAGACATGGAGACTGTATATCCGAAGATGCTGGATGGAAGTATTGGCTATATTGAGATTCGTCAATTCTCATTGAATACGTTCGATCGTTTCAAGGAAGAGCTTGAGAAGCTGGAGAAGCAGGGAATGAAGGGGCTTGTTATCGATGTGCGTAACAATCCGGGCGGTGTGCTCGATATTGTGCAGAAGATGACAGAGCTGTTCGTTCCAGAAGGCAAGTCCATTGTTCAAGTGGAGGATCGGAACAAAGAGCGCAGCAGCTACTTGTCTAAGGGGACTGCGAAGCTGAAGCCATATCCGGTTACGATGCTGACGAATAAGGGCAGCGCCAGTGCTTCTGAAATTATGGCAAGCGCGTTGAAGGAATCTGCTGGAGCGAAGCTCATCGGTGAGCATACATTCGGCAAGGGAACAGTTCAGACGAGCTATAATTCTGGAGATGGCGGTCTGATCAAGATTACAATTGCGAAGTGGTTAACGCCGCAAGGAAATTGGATTCATCAGAAGGGCATCGAGCCAGATATTGCGATTCAGCAGCCTGACTTCTATTATGTCGCTCCTGTTCCGAAGGATAAGACGCTCGCATTTGATATGAACGATGCGAACGTCAAGAATGTTCAGATTATGCTTGCTGGACTAGGTTACAAGCCAGGACGCAAGGATGGCTACTTCTCCAAAGAGACAGAGGCTGCCGTTAAGGAGTTCCAGCAAGCATCCAAGCTAATCGTCACTGGCAAGGTTGACGCGAAGACAGGAGAACAGCTTGAGCTGGCGATTGTTAAGGCCATGCGGGATCCGAAGAACGATGCACAGTTGCATAAGGCGGTTGATGTACTGAAGAAGGAAATCCGCTAAATGCTGTCGAATATAAAGAAGGTCGTAAGCTTCGGCTTCGGCCTTCTTTTTCTTTTGATTGCAAGAATGGGTTTTCGGGTAAATGGATACGTGTGTACGCATAAAGTTCGTCTCCATTAAGGTTATAAAGGGTTATAGAAAGTGGGTATTTGGTTTGAAGGCAAGATGGTTAGTAAGCTTAAAGACAAGGATGGCTGTAAGTGAGCAGCCTAGAGGGTGCGTGTTCAGCATAGATAGAGTGCGTAATCTAATTGGTGATGGAGAGGGGCGAATCATGTGAACCTGCTGGTGGATATCAGTATTCGGGTAGGCGAGGCTGTATTGCAATGGCTGATCTCGCCATTTTATTGGCTGTCCATTCTACTCATTGCCATGCACTATCGCAGGCAAGTGATTCTGGAGCGAAGACTGTTCGCCGTGAAGATGCACAGCTGGATCACCCATACCTGGCATGCATGGCTCGGTGGCTTGATTTCAGGCATCCTCGTAACGTTCGCTGCAATTGGACTCGGCGTGTCTCTGACACGGGAAGTGATCGTGCTGCTGTGG
>NZ_JMDX01000020.1:0-42231 GCF_000935845.1 Paenibacillus sp. E194 | reverse complement strand
GCATGCTATGAAGTAAGAACGATTACCATTTTCGTTGGCTGCT
The DNA here is from genome assembly GCF_000935845.1 of Paenibacillus sp. E194. NCBI lineage: Bacteria > Bacillati > Bacillota > Bacilli > Caryophanales > Paenibacillaceae > Paenibacillus > Paenibacillus sp. E194. Next base: position 42,188 of record NZ_JMDX01000020.1, on the reverse strand, counting down.
CATAAATGAGTTAACATGAGCTGATCTATCATTTGCTCTCTCTTCCTATGTAACTGTGCATCCGTGCCAATGATCGCGGTTGCCGCTTCAATGAATGCTTCGCAGTGCTGATCGATCCGCTGCTGATTGATGTCTTCGAGTGTAGCTATCTCTTCCGCAGGTATGGCCTGCACACCTTGCATCGCGCCGAGAATCGCGCCGATCATGACGCCGATGGAATCCGTATCGCGCCCCGAGCTGACCCCATCCTTGACCGCTTCCAGCAGATTGCCCTCGTGCAGCACGATATAGGCCAGTGCAAGTGGCAGTTCCTCGATGGCGAACAATCGGCTTGGCGTGTAGTGATTAGATGGGATGCCGATCTTGTGTATGCTCCGATGCACATCGTCCCCCATTGGAGAATAGCGCGCGATCACTTCGTGGAAGGAACGAACGATTACCTCCCGTTCCTCCTTGCGGGATTGAAGAAGAAGAGCCGTTTCGCAAATGTCATGTATCGCCCGCTTCGTGCCGTCCTTCGCATACTGCAGCGCCGTATCCGCTATATCATGTACGGTCGCTCCCGGCTCCATTGCCTTCGCAACACAGCATGCCATAACGCCTGCCGCCTCGAGGCCATAGCTGAGCTGATGCCCGGATGCGAACAGAATCGCCTCATCATAGGCTCCCTTCGGATTGCAGGCATTCACGATGCCGATCGGGGAGATATACATGGCTGCCCCGCAGTTGACCATATTGCCGTACCCGCCTTCGCGCGGCTCACAATTCGCCAGCACATGCCGATTGAAAATATGCTTCTCGGGATAGAACAATCGATCCATAATGAGCGCTTCCCGGCCGAACTCCGGGATATACCGTGGCCGAAACGCAATCTCCTTCACGAATTCATTTGCCATATCATAGGCATCCAGATGACGGCGTTCCGTAACATATACATTCATTAATGCAAGCGTCATTAACGTATCGTCGGTAATAATGCCTTGGCCTCTCATTCTCCCCTGCCTCGCTGCCTCCAGCCAATCCGCCTTCCACCATTTCGTTTGCGTTGTTTCCACGCGCCCATACTTCTCTTTAATTTCACTGTACGTCATTTTCTCTACGACAGCCCCCATTGCATCCCCATAGGCTGTTCCATAGATTGCTCCTTGTACTCGCTGCGCAAAAGAAACCATTCCGCTTCTCACCCTCCTGCTTGAAGAGCGAGGCAGTCGCCTCGCTCCCCTTCTCGATATCCAGTCTTTTACGCTCTAGCTTTTGAGCTTTCTATTTGATCGTTTGATTTGCGTACTCCGTAATTTCCTTGCCGCCGGCATCATTCCACGACTGCACGAACTTGTCGAAGTCAGCTGCTGATTTGCTGCCCATCACGATGTTCGCAGCGAATTCCTTGTACAGCTCATTGCAGGCATCCCATTTGCCAGCAAGCTCGGCTGGTATAATGAAGGCATTATCCTTGCTTGACATAGAGTCAATCATCTCCAGTGACTTCATTGCTGGCTCAGACAGGTATGGTGTCGAAGGATCGAATTCATGTTCCGGCTTGAAGTTAATCGTTGAGCCAACGAATAGCGGGTACCATTCCCCGAATTTGTCCTTCAGCTTGATTTTGTTGTCAACGATCTCATACTCTTCACCTTCAATGCCGAGCTTGTCGAGCATTTGCCCCTTCGGACTAGCCAAATATTCGAGTACAGCAAAGGCCAGATCTTTATGCTTGGACACTTTGCTTATCGCAAAACCGCGGCTTTCCTTGCTGACATCGATCGGCAGGTAGCCTTGTGCCTTGCCTTTCGCTGGCGGTAGAGGCATCACCTTGGCCGACGCTCCATTCTGAGATGCCATTTTGTTATTGTACAGGTCGATCACCTTGCCCTGTGTCCCTGCGATAATGGCAGCTTGGCCATCATAAAAAGCTTTTTCCTTCGTATCCCATTTCTTTGTTAGAAACTCTGGATCAAGCAAACCTTCCTTATACAGCTTTGCATAGAACTCCAGTTTGTCCTTTTCAAATGATGTAGTTTTGCTGAATGCGTATTTCCCGTCAGCGCCCTTAATCCATGTCGAGGTCAAACCGAATGCTTGTGCGAACATCACATCAAGCTCATCAAGATTGCCTACTGACGTGTAGGCAAATTTGGCACCATTCTTTTCTTTCATTTCTTTGAAAAAATTATAATAGTTATCTATGGAAGGATCCGTGAGCAATTCCTTGCCTGTTGCAGACTTATCGAACCAGTCTTGGCGCATGACCGGAATTTGGCTGCTTGTTGGCGACAGCCATACTAAATACGGATAGTTTTTCGTGCGTTCCCGATTGAACACGTTCATGGAAGCTTTTACATGGGTGGATTGTTCAATGTAAGGGGTGAGATCTTCAAGGATTTGCTGCGTAACGGCAAATGCGTAATCGCCGCCTTGGAAGTACATAATGTCCGGAATCGTACCGCTTTGCAGCAGTAAGCCCAGCTTCTCCGAGTAAGTCCCGCTCTGTACTGGAACGACCTCCAGCTTAATGTTCTTTCCTTCTGCCTTCATGCCTTCCTCAATCCCTTTAATCACCCTTGCATCAGGCGGCAGATCCTTGCCGACGATTGAGATTGTGACTGCCTCTTGTTCGGATGATGATTGTGCATCTCCCGCATCCTTCGTTCCGCTGGAACCACACGCTGTAGTAAGCATCATCAGGCTGGCAAGCATAAGGAAAATCATTTTTTTCATTGCATTTCCTCCCCCATATTTATGATCCTTCGTGTTCATAGGCTGGTGTTCAGCACCAAGAAGGCTGTGCTGCTTTTCTTTGAACAAAATACAATTCGTGGAACAAAACCTCTTATTCTTTCACTCCACCTTCCATCACTCCGCTTGTATAATGTCTCAGAATGACAGGATAGAGGATAAGAAACGGGATAATGGCAATGACGATCGTCGCTGCTTTCAGAGATGAGAAATCCAGCTGTGCAACATTACTGTTCTTCAGCAGATCGGCTGTGCCGATTAGGGCTGTGCTGTCCCGTTCCACAACGAACTGCCGCAGCAGCACTTGCAATACGGTATTGTCGCGGCTCGATAGAAAAATGCTCGATTTGAAAAATTCATTCCATTTGGCTACCGCATAGAACATCCCGATTGTTAGCAGCGGTATGCGAGCCAGCGGCAGGACGATTTTGACGAACATTCGAATATGTCCGGCACCGTCGATTCTCGCCGCCTCGATCAAGGAGTCCGGGATCTCTTCAAGGAAACGCATCATAATGATTAGGTAGTACACATTGATCATCCGGTAGAAAACCATAGCCCATAAGCTGTCGAGCAGATGCAGATCCTTGATGACCATGTATTCCTGCACGATCCCCGGTTCGAAGATCATAATAATTATGAGGAAAATCATAATCGGCGTCTTGCCTACTAAATGTTTGCGGGTCAGCACATAGGCCGCGAGTGTGGTAAAGATAACGCTGATGCATGTACCCGTGATTGAAATAAACAAAGAGTTCAACAGCGCCTTGCTGACCAGTGCATTGTTGAGCACAACTTGAAAGTTAATAAGGGAGAAGCCCTGCGGCCAAATTTCATAGCCCCGCAGCATATGAACCTTGTCTGGATTCGACAGCGCTCTGGCAATCAAGTTCATGATCGGGATGAACATCGTTAAGACAAGTGCTGAGAGGATAAGGCCGATCAGCATTTTGGATACGGTTATTTTATTTCGCAAGATGCATCCCTCCTTACCAGGCGCCTTTGTTCGTAATTTTTTTCGATATAAAATGAGTCGACAGCACAAGGATGACCCCGATTAAGCTCTTGAATAAATTCGCTGCCGTTGCAAACGAATATTGGCCATTAATGAGACCAACCCGATACACGTAAGTATCAATGATATCGATCTTGCTGTTGACCGAATCGTTCGTAAAGTTCAATACTTGATCCAGCCCGGCATTCATGATGAAGCCGACATTGAGAATGAAGATTGTGACCATCGGAATATACAAATGCGGAAGCACGATCCGCGTTACAATATGCCAGCGGCTCGCCCCATCTACATATGCCGCTTCGTACAGGCTAGGACTGATTCCCATGATGGCCGCAAGATAAATAATCGAATCCCATCCGATACTGCGCCACGCCTCACTCGCCAGCAGAACCCAGCGAATGCTGCCCTTGTCAGTCAGAAAGTCATGCGCGGGGAAGCCGAACACTTGAATGAGTTCATTAACGGCACCTGTCGATGGAGATAAAAATTCGAACCATATTCCTGTAATGACGACCCACGATAAAAAGTGAGGCAAATAGGAGATAACCTGAACCGCTTTGCGAAAGCGCCCATTGCGGAATTCATTAAGCATTAATGCGAACAAAATGGGCAGTGGGAACAGCAATACCAGCTTCATCGCACTAATGATGAGCGTATTCGCCAGAACATTCATAAAGATGGGCGTACTGAATAATTCGCGGAAATATTTCAAACCCACGAACACATGGTTACCCAAAATGCGATAGTCAAAGAAGGCCAGTTTCATTCCGATAATGGGCCATATATGAAAAATGAGAAAATAGGCAATACAAGGAAGCAGCAGGAGATAGAGCACTTTGTCCGCCCACACCCGCTTTAATTTCGAAGCCGCTTTCATTTCCACTCACCTCCGGGCGGTTGCTTAGCTGATTTCCAATTCCATGAGCGGCGCATGCTGCTGCGCTCCATATACATCCCGATCGAATACAGTGCCTGAGGACACCTGTCTGGCGAACGTAATTTTGAAGCCGAGCGCTTGGTCGAAAAACACAAGCTGCGTAATATGTTCAATCGGTATTTGGTATAACTTGGATACCGTCTCTTTATTAATTTGACCAGACTGCTTCATTTTGTAATAGAGTTCCGGTTCTTTGAACAAGACGTCTATCGTAATCTCGAAGGGGCCGCTATTTTTGCTTCGAAATACGGCCGCAGCGTCATATAGCTTCATGACTACACCTCTGTATATTCGTTCTTGAACATCTCCAGCCCATCCGCAACCTCTATCAAGTGGTATACGGAAAATTCATAGACGCCGCCGAACGGCACGTCGCTCGGTGCAAATGGGAATGCCAGATTGCCAGCCGTCGACTTTCTTCCCTCATACCCGTAATGAAGGAAGGTGGAACGGGCCGAGCTGCAAATCGCATTCGCCAGTTCCTGCGTCTTGGCAGTTACCTCGATGACGACACCGAGCTCATGAGCAGGTGCCCGATTCGGCTCCAGCTCTCCCAACACGCCATTCAAGCCATAATTAATGAAATGAATGTGGTAGTCTTCCCTTGAAATTTCATCGTAGTACTCATACACCTGCTGCTTGACCAGTTCCTCTACCTCTTCAATCCGTGCAATAAGGAGCGGATCGCGTACACCGGCAATGACGAAGGTGCGGCAGGCCACCTTCATAGCGCCTTCCAGCTTGATTTTGTACACCGGAGTCTCCGATATTCGGCTGCCGCTTACTTCTACGCTGCCATCACCAAGCTCCGTGAAGATGCAATGCTCCAAATCCAGAGTCAGCCCTGGACCATGCAAAATGTACGGATGATCCTTCTCGTAAAACGTATGGGCGGCAACCGATACAGCTGTGCATTTGCGCGCCTCGCTAAGCGGCTTCACGATAAAAGAATCCGGCTGCAATATGCCCAGCATGCAATCCTTGGTTGTACCCGGTTCAGCAGACAGCGCGGCGCACTCTAATATTTTCCCAAGATGATAGGCAAGCGCGGTATCGAACCCATGAATCATGGCAACTGCCGCAAATGGAGACGGATCATAGGCCCGTCCGCAAATCACAATATCCGCTCCTGCTTGAAGCGCCTTTACAATTGGCTCATGCCCCATCTGCGCCACGATGTTCGTCGTTGCCGCCAAGCGCTCCTGAGTCAGCGGTGCAACCGTCAGGCCCAATGGCTCACACTGCCCGGCATCCAGCTTCGCAGCAACCACCTCGTGAGGAATGTCTGCCCAGATCGTGGCGATTTTGATGCCTTGGAAGCGATGCTCTTCAAGGATCTCCATGATGATGGCCTGCGTCCATTCCACATGTACCTTGGCGCCGCTGCCCCCAGCCGATCCGATGATGATCGGAATCTTCGCCTGGATTCCCGCTGTGATCATAATCTCCAAGTCCTTCTTGCAAGCCTGCTTGCTGACGATTGCAGTTCCCGCACCCAGCTTATGGGGGCCAGCATCCGTAGACCCAGCGTCTACGACAATGGCATCCGGATGATGCGCCATGCCGTTCATGAACGAGGCTCTTGGAAAACCATAGCCCAGCATCCCGCACGGGGCCAGGATTTTGAATTGTTCTTTTGTCATAGGTACCCTCCACCATCACAGTACGCAATGCGTGTTGTAATTTTTTGTTTGCAGCTTGCTATCCGGTGTTCCTTAGGGTCTAGGTGTGAGTTCTAGGGAGTATTGGAAATGTGGGTAATTGGATGATCCAATTTAATGATCAAAAGGAAGCGATGCGCTCACCCTTTTGAGCTTCCATTGTGGAGCAGAATGTTCTGCTTAACTTGTTGTAAGTGATAGAGCAATGCTTCCTTTGCTTTTTGAGGATTTTTCTCCTTAATGGCTTGTAAAATGCCGTAATGCTCCTTATATACATCGTCCTTGCGCCCCGGAATATGTTCCGTCTTCGCAAGTGTCTTCTGGAGCAGATCGATATGCAGATCGATCAGGTTGACGAGTACAACATTGTGTGTCGCTTTGGCAATGGAGAGATGGAACGCCTGATCGGGATTCGCTTGATCATCCGCATCATCCGAGTCACGGTCGATCTTACCCCATTTCTCAAATGCCTGCTCAATCTCCCGAATATCCTGTTCGGTCGCTCGTTCTGCTGCAAGCTCGACGATGCCCGTCTCGAATATCTCTCTTGCTTCGAGCAGCTCAATGATCGTGGCTCGTTCGATATTCTCCAGTATGCGCTTCTTGTCTTCGGCTTCGTTCAACCTCTTGCTCAAGAAACGTCCGCCTCCCGGGCGCGTCTCAATGAGTCCTTCCCGTTCGAGAATACGGAAGGCCTCCCGCAAGGTTCCACGGCTAATGCCGAATGCTTGGGCGAGCTCTCTTTCTGTTGGCAATACATCTCCAGGAGCCAGGTTGCCTTCGAGAATCAGATTCTCTATTTGTTCAATGACATCTTCATAGACACGGTGGTACTTAATTTTTTTAATCGTCATTGCTCATTACCTTTCATGCGTGTCATTCAAAATTGGGTGACCCAATTATCCGCAATTTCATAGTATGCGCATTTAGTTTAAGTGTCAATATAATTTTGATAGCGTTTTCTTAGGGGTGATTTTCTACTAATATTACATATAAAATCACTGTTCGTGGATGGTCATTATATAGATTCACATAAAAAATAAGCCTAGTTGTAAAAAAACTAGGCTCATAGTAGATATTTTAGCGGTATTTGTAGGTATACTCTTCTCCGTTACAAGTAATCAACACTTTTATCGGCTTTTTATCTTTCGCTATTTCGGCTGGCACCTCACTAATAAAATGAAGTGTTCCCGTTTTTAATGGCTCAATCTTCGTAATCATCGTATATGTAAAGTCACCACCACCCTTTTCCTCTATCGCCGAGAATGGAACATATTCATATTTATCATCGTAAACGACTTTTACCGATACGAATTCATCAGATCCTTTTCCGATAGTCAGCAGGCTTTTCACTTTGACAACTACATCAAAGTACGTGTTTGCTTGATCTTTTACCTCATAGTAGGTGTAAAATCTGTCTGGTTTTGGGGGTACGATTTTAGTTCCGAATTTAGCGCCTGTGACGGTAAACTCAGCAAAATCTCCTACTTTTATAGCTTTATTGGCTTCAATCGTTTTGTCATCTTTTGCAGCAGCAGTTGTTGTATTTTCAGACTCAGCTTCCTTTTCTTTTTCCTTATTTGCAGGAGCATCTGCATTTTTACTATCCTTCGCTTTAAGCTCTGCATTTTCTTTTTCCAATGCCGCTATTTTTTGCTCTAGCGCTTGCACATCTGCATTGCTGCCCGTACAACCCGTTAATGACGCTGCTAATAGTCCTGAAGCTATTGTTAGTGCTAAGGTTTTCTTTGTCATCCTTATTCCTCCTTTTTTCTATCGTTTAAATATACCACCAAATCAGACTACTTGACTATGAACCCCCCCTTATTATGTGACAAATGACCTATAAGCACAAAAATACCCGCAGTAGGTTACACTATTAAGTGCCCTCACTGCGGGTCATTTGATAGATTATTTTCCACCCTTATAACGCTCATAAGCAGCTTCGTAGATTTCCAAGTAACGCTTCACGTTCATTTGCTCCAGCTGCTTCACATACGCATCCCACTGATCGAAGCCTGCCGCTCCAGAGGCGAACTTGTCGCGCATCTCGTCGATATACGTCTGAATGTCCGTCTGGATCGTCGTCAATTCTTCCTGCTCCTCTGGCGTGAAGTTGAACGATGGCCACACATCCTCCATTTTCACGGAGAATGGCTCTGCATCCTGCGCATTCTTCACAGAAGAAGGATAGCCCTCCGCACCCTTGAAGAACTTCTGCTTCACGATGCCCGGATAGTAGCCGCCCGGCCACGTTAGGTATTGGCTGATGGCCTGATCCAGATTCAAACCATCCTTGTTATTCTTAATTGCATCCAGATATTCATAGTCACCCTTGTCGTTCACTTGGTAAGTAACGCCTTCAAAGCCCATAAAGAACATCTTAGCGCCTTCATCGCCATAGAAATGATCAATCCAGCGTATCGCGGCTTCTGGATTCTTCGCTTTGTCCGTCAGGACGAACATACCGAGGTTGCCAAGCGGTGAGCCAATATTTGTCAGCTGTTTCTCTCCGTTCACCCCTTGAATGACTGGCATTCCCACATAGCCGTCTTGATTGTACACGGCCTTCGGATCAACACCGTCCAAGAACCCATATAAGCCGGCGCTCGCTTTCGACGTAATGTCCGTATCCTTCATCGTGAAGGTTTCCTTGTCCAGCAGCCCATCCTTGTATAGCTTAGCGACATATTGCAGCAATTGCTTATATTCATCAGTTGACTGAACAAAGCGAAGCTTGCCCGTCGCCGGATCGAGATCCACATTCGGGTTGGCTATCCCATTCTTGCTCAAGCCGAATGGTCCGCGCAAAAAGTTGATCATAATGCTGACGCCCCTGGATCCCCACGGAATCTCATCCTGCTTGCCGTTCTTGTTCGGATCCTTTTCTTTAAACGCTTTCAACACCTGAACCAATTCATCCAGATTCGTCGGCGCCTTCATTCCCACGTTGTCCAGCCATTCCTGCTTCATCCAAGGCGTGCCGTAGAACAGCGATTTGAACTCTGGATCGAATATGGTTGGGAAGCCGTAAATGCTGCCATCCGGCATCGTAATTCCCTTTTTTACAATCGGGTACTGCTCCATAATCTTCTTGAAGTTCGGCGCATATTGATCGATGAGGTCGTTCAGCCTGAGAAATGTTCCTTGGCTTCCGTATTTGATCAAGTCCGTCTTCGGCAGTGCAGAGGCAAAAAACATCTCCGGATAATCGCCGCCAGCCAGCTTAATGTTGCGCTTCTCCTTCAGACTATCGACCTGCACCGTCTCCCACTCGATATGGATGTTGCTCATTTTCTCGTATTCTTGCCAGAGCATCAGCTTGCTCCAATCGGAAGAAGCGAAGAACTTGCCAGCGAAGGCCGTCATCGTCATTTTGTCCTTCGCGATCGGCATGCCTTCCTTGTTCATCAGCGCCACACGCTCATCACGATTGCCCTCGTTCGCTGCACCACCGCCGCCTCCGCCGCACGCTGTTACGAGCAATGAGAAGCTCAGCACCACACTAAGTGTCAATGTGAACCATTTCCTTGAACGCATCACATGTCCCCCTTGATTATTCAATATTGGAATACCGATACCGATGGCCGTGCAATCTAGCCCTTCAATGCGCCAATCATGATGCCCTTTACGAAGTACCGCTGCAAGAACGGATACAAAATCAACATTGGCAAATTCGCTACGACGAGTACAGCGTACTTTAACCCTTCCACGCTCATCTTCATCCGTACCGCTGATTCAGAAGTCAGCTTCACGAACTCGCCGGAATCGCTTTGAATCAAGATTTCGCGCAGGATAAGCTGCAACGGGAATTTCTCCTTCGTCGTCAAGTAAATCAAGGCATTGAAGTACGAGTTCCAATGACCTACTGCATAGAAAAGCACCATAACTGCAATAATCGGCATGGATAGCGGCAGTACGATACGGAGCAGCGTTTGAATGTGCGTGCATCCATCGATCATCGCAGATTCTTGAAGCTCACCGGGAATCGATTGCTGGAAGAATGTGCGCATAATGATGATATTCCAGACGGATACAGCATTCGGGATGATCATGACCCACAGCGTATCGAGCATGTTCAAGTTTTTAATCAATAAATAGGTAGGAATCAATCCGCCCCCGAAGAACATCGTGAATACGATAAGTCCGGTTACTAGTCCCCGCCCTGCCAGGTCACGGCGAGATAATGGATAGGCGGCACATATGGTCATCACGACATTAAGCGCTGTTCCGATGACCGTATACAGAATGGTGTTGCCATAGCCGAGCAGAATGTCCTTGTTTTGAAAAATTTTCGTATAGGCATCAAGGTTGAACCCCTTCGGAATGAGCCACATTTCACCGCGCAGCACATGTTCCGGATTGCTGATAGAAGCGCTCAATACGAATACGAGCGGGTACAGAACGATGAGCGTGAGCAAAGTAAGCAGCGTGTAATTGATTAGGTTAAATATGCGGTCGCCAAACGAACGGTCGATCATCTTCTGTCCCCCCCTTACCATAGGCTCGTCTCGTTGACACGCCGCGCAATGTAGTTCACAACAATCAAGAGCGCAAAATTGACAACGGAATTGAACAATCCAACGGCAGCCGAGAAGCTGTACTGCGCGTCCAAAATACCGGTGCGATACACATAGGTGGAGATGATGTCTGAACTGCTCATGTTGAGTGAATTTTGCATGAGGAATACTTTCTCGAAACCGACCGACATGACGCTGCCTAGATTCAAAATGAGCAGAATGATTATCGTCGGCGCTATCGTAGGCAGGTTAATATGCCAGATGCGCTGCACACGCGTTGCACCATCAATGGTCGCTGCTTCATGCAGCTGGTGATCGACACCAGAAAGGGCCGCCAAGTAGATAATGGAGCTCCAGCCCATCGTCTGCCATACATCGGACAACACATACAGCGTTTTGAACCAGCCCGGTGAGGTCATGAAGGTGATTGGCTCGCCGCCCATCGCCACGATCAGATGATTGATAATGCCTGTACTCGGATTCAGAAAAATAAACAGCATCCCCACAACAACGACGACCGACAAGAAGTGCGGGGCGTACGTAATGGTCTGTACGACCTTCTTGAACCGCTCGGCCTTCACTTCGTTCAGCATCAGCGCAAGCAGGATCGGGATTGGGAAGCTTAGCGCCAAGGAATACAGACTGATGAGCACCGTGTTCGTCAGCAGGCGTTCGAAGTAGAAGCTGTTGAAGAAGCGTTCGAAATGCTTGAAGCCAACCCACGGACTGTCCCATATCCCCTTATTCGCCATGAAGTCCTTGAAGGCAATCTGAATGCCATACATCGGCAAATAGTGAAAGATGATATAGTACAGCACGACCGGAAGCAGGAGCAGATACAGCTGCCAATTCTTCACCAGTCCCTTGCGGATCCGCTCCATTCGACTGTTGCGCCCAGGTTCAAGCTCACTGGAACGCTGCATTGCAAGTTCAGTTGCCTTCATCGCCTCTTCCTCCCTGATGCATCGTCTACGTACATGCTATCCGGCTGCTTCATGGATTAGCCCTCCGATAGTATAGCGGCAGCATCCAAATTCGGGATTGGCGAGACAGGAACAACGCCGCCGCCTTGGCGTATCGACTCGGTTGCCGCACAACCTACAGCCACGCTCATACGACCCGCAAGTGGAGTTGCTATCGGCTCCTTCCCATGCAGAATCATATCGACGAAGTCCTTGCAAATGTTCGGATCCGCTCCGCCATGCGATCCCTTCGCCTCCTTAATCTGATACACGCGATCTGCCAGCTCACGCTCTGTATTGGATTTGCGTGTCCATACGTATACTTTGTCTTCCATTTCGTTATTTTCCATCCGGCCTTCCGTGCCGATAAAGGTATAGTTCCGCTGATAATCCGGTGTGAAGTGGCATTGTAGATAGGAGGCCTTAATCCCGCCTTCCAGCTCCATAATGACCATATTGTTGTCCTCCACATTCACCTCTTCACGGAATGCACATTCGATTAGTCTCCCTGGGCTCGCTTCCGTACACGTAGTCCGCTCCTCACAGGTTGGACAGGTTAAGTCATTCGGCTTATCCCCGCCATAAAAGTCCAAGCTGCCGAATGCACTCACCTTCGTCGCATAGCGCCCTGTGATCCAATGAATGATATCGATATCATGCGATCCCTTCTGGAGCAGCAATCCTGTACTGTTCTTGGAGTTCGCATGCCAATCGTGGAAATAGAAATACCCGCCCCAGCCCACAAAATGTCTTACCCATACAGCCTTGATCTCGCCAATTACACCGGAATCCACAATTTCCTTCATTGTGCGGTACATGTTCATGTAGCGCATATTGAAGCCAACCATCAGATGCTTGCCGGATTCCTTCCATGCGTTCAAAATGTTGTCGCAGCCTTCCACCGTAATCGCCAGCGGCTTCTCGCAAAATACATGCTTGCCTGCCTTCAGCGCAGCTACGGCATGCTCCTCATGGCAAAAATCAGGCGAGGTCACCGCTATCGCATCGATATCTTCACGTGCAAGGAGTTCCCGGTAGTCTGTCGTGATGAACGCATCCGGGTTAACATCATCCTTGAATTCCTGAAGGCGCTCCGGATAAATATCAGCTGCTCCCACTACAATGGATTGTCCCTCCGGCTGATGCCAATACTTCGCGATTGTCCCTCTTCCTCGTGCACCAATCATGCCAATTCGAACTTGCTTCTCTGTCTTCATTTCCTCATTCTCCTCTCGATTATGCTTGCAAGCTTGTGCAAAACGGCCGCTTGCAGCAGCACATCGCCCTCTATAATAAAGCGCTTTCAATACGCGATGCCGAAACTCTCTCTTACATCTAAGACGGACTTGTAAAAGAGAAACAAAATGCAAGCAAATAAAGCACGAACCTAATCGTTAAGCTTTCTGTCAGATTGATCATGGATGTGGTGAATTTGTAAGACGGTATTCATGTCATACAGCAATAGTTGATGGGTGGGTGCTCTCTTGCTTAACCTTTTTAACCTGTTGTGGATTCTTGGTCTTGCGGAATGAGTAATGTAGGTTTGTCCAAGTTGTATTGGAAATTTGGGTGGTTGGTCACTTGCGCAAATAACAAAGATGTTTGGGGTAAAATTTGAAGATTGGATAGGAATCAAAAACCATATTTCAATTGGTAATTATTACACTTATAGACTTGACGTCATTATATTATGCGCAACTTTATACCGTCAATATGATTTTGGATAAAATTTCGAACAACCAAATTTAAATAAAAGTTGGGGCAATTCAACGTTGCCCAATCATGTAAGTTGACGCTCAATTATTTGGGTTCTTTCTCACTGCTGTTTACATTATAAAGTAAAATTACCACCTGAAACGGTCATAACCCTCCCCTAACACAAAGGTGGAAAATATCATAAGATTTGTTGTGGGAATACGAAGCACAATTTCGAGGAGGGAAAATGATTTGAAGAAGACATTGCTGGCTTTCTCTGTCATTGCCATGCTGAGCACATCATTCGTACTTACTTTCAACACACCAACGGTTGGGGCCATCCCGGCAAAAGAATGCAAAGCATCTAACTTCGGAAAGGATACTGAACCTCGCCGACTATATGCGGGTGACTGGGGTTCAACTATCTTCTATTGCGGCAGTAGCCGCCATCCTGACGATCAGATCAATCTGGAACGGGAGGATGGAGAAATCGAACATGATGAATACGACACCTCCGTAGTTGATGAGGTAAGCATTGACGGCTCTGTACTGGAATACAAAGCCGTCGGACCAGGCACAACAAAAATTAAAGTATGGTTGCCTAAGGCAAAGAGATATGCAATTGTAGAGGTAACAGTACGGGACTAATACCTTCTCAGCCATTGCGAGTTTCCTTACTCGAAGCAAAATAGTAGCTTACCCAACTCGTTTTACAACATTGTACTACCTATGAAACGTTAAAAAAGGTGGAGTTAAGGGGTTAATTTGAACCCGAACTCCACCTTTTTGCTTACATGTGCTCCAAATTATCAGCTTCCAAGTCCATTGGCAGATAAAGTTAATCCATGTTATATTGAATTGTACAAAGAAACCGTTCCTTTCGTATTGGTGGGTCGCACTTCCATTTTACTAGAGGACGGTTTTTTCCATATGACAAAAAAGGAAGTACTCCAAGTCATTCTAGACTTTGGAGCACACCTGTCACCTTATGAAACAATAAGGGAGGAGTAAATGACATGAGTAAAGTGCTAGTACTCGGGGGAACCCGCTTCTTCGGCAAGAAGCTTGTGAACCTGCTTATTCAAGAAGGCTCGGATGTAACCGTTGCAACACGAGGACAAACGGAGGATTCTTTCGGTGATCAAGTGACGCGTATCCATCTTGACCGAACAGTGCCTGAACAATTGCGGCAGGCTGTCGGCGACACGGAATGGGATGTCGTGTACGATAATATTGGCTATCACCCACAGGATGCGTTCCATGCTTGTGAGATATTTGCTGGCAAGGTGAAGCGGTACATCTTCACTTCAACCTTGTCTGTCTATCCCTTCGGGCAGATTAACTATTCCGAGGAGGCATTCTCCCCATATACATACGCCATTCCAGCAGATCTTCCGCAGGAAATCGCATATGGCGAAGGCAAGCGGCTTGCTGAAGCCGTCCTGTTCCAGCATGCTTCCTTCCCCGTTTGTGCCGTTCGATTTCCAATCGTGCTTGGCATGGATGACTATACGAAGCGGCTTCACTTCCACATCGAGCATGTACAACAGGGGCTTCCTATCGGACTTCCGAATCCACAAGCCGAGATGAGTTATATCACTTCGGATGAAGCAGCCCGCTTCCTATTCTGGCTGAAAAACCAGCACTTCGAGGGGCCTGTCAATGCCTGCTCGGACGGGGTACTGTCTATCCGCCAGATCATTCAGCTTATCGAAGAGGGAGTAGGCAAATCTGCACTTATCGTAGACACTTCCGATCCACAGCAGGCAGCAGCATTCGATACCGCTCACCTGTCTCCGTTCGGCGTGCCGGAACAATGGGGCCTGGATACAAGCAAGGCAGCACAGCACGGATTCAAGTTCGACTCGATTCAGGACTGGTATCCTCAACTCATTACATCAATCATCAGTTCCCGTTCGTAATAGAACAGGCTCGAAGTGAAACACACAAGGATCCGCTTCAAAAGTCCGTCTTACATTTTGACCCCTACATGGGAGTGAATATGCATGACAAAAGACGCCTTTCCCCCACTAAACTGTGGCTTTAAAGGCGTCTTCGTTTATCTTATAGGACTGATCTCCTGTTTAACAGCTATTGAGAACAGCCTCTTCCGCTCATGTAGATTTGCGTACAATCAGAGAAAAGGGGAGCAGCATTCGAAAAGGCGCTGGATATGGATCCGTCAACCCATCCAATAAAGCCTTCGCAGCAGCATACCCCATCTCGTACTTCGGAATATGAATAGACGACAATGGCGGAGAGCTGTACTTGGCGAACTCAATATCATCAATGCCTACGAAGGCAAGATCCCCGGGAATGGACAGTCCCTCTTCCGCTGCTGCCTGCATCGCAGCAATCGCCATCATATCGCTGGCACAGAACATCGCGGTAGGCCGATCTACTTGTTGTACTAGCTGCTTCATCTGTTCATAACTGCGATCCGCATCCCATTCAGCGTCAATGACCCAATTCGGGTTCCATACACAGCCCGCTTCCTCAAGAGCGATTCGGTATCCCCGATACCTCTTCTCCCGCTCCAGTTGTCCAAGCAGCCCTTTCCCTCCAATGAATCCAACCTTGCGGTGCCCATTCGTGATGAGATGACCAACCGCCACCCTTGCCGCATTCATCCGATCATAAGAAATGACCGGAATTGACGGATCTGCTACGTCGATCCCAACAATGTTCGGCACTCTCTCCTTCAGCCACTTATATTGAGCAGGATCCATTCCTTCTACACAAATGACTCCGCTAAGCTGATACGACTTCAATAGGGATTCGAACAAAGTGGTGCTTCTCAGTTCAGCTTGGGTATGTAAAAAAGCAAGTGAAGCTCCTGCCTCAAGCAGCTTGGCTTCTATTCCTTGAATAATCGGAGAAAAGTAAGGATGATTGTACTTGTTGTCAGGAAGTGATAGGATGCAGCCAATCGCATGAGTGGACATAGGAGATGTGTGATGCCTCGTTCGGGTACGCGCTTTGGGATTGGCTATAGGTGTTACCTGATAATTGAGTGTTTTGGCGGCCTGCCATATTTTCTGCTTCGTCTCTTCACTTACTCGCCTGCTGTCATCATGATTTATAACGCGTGAGACAGTCGATATCGAGACTCCGACCTTCTCTGCTATATCTTTCAGTCTGACCATGATCTCCTCCCCTGGCAGTATGACTTATTCTTCGAAGTCGGTAAGCAGTCTAGTTGTAAATCACAGCATACCACAGCGATCATGCACTTAAAAGCATGAAGTACAAGGCGGTGCTCACTTCCCCTAACTGTTTCGGGAAATTTGGCTTCAGCTGCTTTTTTTTTTGCAAATAGGGACATTTTGTCCCTGACCATTAGCCAATGCCGTGCATTATATATTAACAAAAGGTCAGTTCTATCCGCTTTGTGCAGGAACCTGTGGAGGGTCGCTAGGATGAAATACATGCTCGGCATCTTTTATGTGAATCGCCTTGATCTATTGTATCGGGCCATTGCCAGTATCCAGTCCTACTGGCCGCATACGGTTATCATCGATAATTCAGACAGCCATGACCTCCGTCATGAAGCAGCCTTATCCTCTATCGTTTCGATTTACGAGCCTCCTGTTCCCTTCTCACATAGTCAATCGCAAAATATGCTGCATCGATGGGGCGCTGAGCGGCAATGTAACGCAGTTCTCTATATGCATTCCGACGCAGAAGCTCATGATGGCGTTCCAGATGCATTCCTCGCTACGTTAGCAGCATGGCAGCAGACAGGGCATCGATGGGGCGTCGCCTTCACTAACTTGGATACGCTCGCTGCATTTCACATGGACGCAATTAGGGCTGCTGGACCGTGGGATACCTTGCTTCCTATGTACTTCTCCGATCAAGACTGGTACCGAAGAGTCGTGCTGGCAGGATACCCGATCGTTCCAACCGGGCTGGGCGTGACCCATCATAATTCTGGGGCTTCGACGGTTAAATCCAATCCCCTGCTCACCCATCTCCATCACGTTACCTTCCCGTTGTACCACCAATATTATGAGACCAAGTGGGGCGGTACTCTAGGGAAAGAGACCTACCACCTTCCATTCAATCAATTCCCGCTCAATCCTGTAGACAATTATCTTACTGTCACGTAACCCCTGAACACGGAACGCGAGGCTCGATTATCTCTGTCTATCATAGATAGAATGAGGGAGTGTATATCGAATGAAAAAATGTATTGTATTCGGAAATTGTCACGTATTTCCCATACGCAGGTATTTGATGGCATCTCACACATTCCGCTACAGTTATAAGCTGGTAGATGTGCTCCCTATCCAAAACTGTAATCAAGAGATCGGTATCGGCGATCATGTGCTGAACGATTGTGATTTGTTCATTTACATGAAGACGAGCGATGCCTACGGCGAGCGCTTGTCTAGTGATTACTTGTTAAGCAAGCTGCCGCCCCATTGCAAGAAAATTAGCATCGGCAACGCCTACTTCAAATCCTACTACCCTCAATTTACTTACAATAACAAGAATACGCTGTATGGATACGAGGATCAGAACGTTCTCCGGTTATTGAAGCGAGGAGAGAGCAAGGAACGAATTGTCGCCATACTGTCTGACGAGCAATTCTATTCCGCCAAAGAACTGCAAATGATCCACAACGAATTCATGTATAATCTCCGCCAACGAGAATTCGACATTGATATTCCACTTGCGAATTTCATCGAGCAGCATTATCAGAAGGAGCATCTATTCTGCACGGTGTGCCATCCCCGCTACCATATTATCCGCTACTTAGCGATGAACATTTTACAGCGAATCGGAATTTCTACGATGGAAATTGCGCAAGCCTTTTACGATTCAGACTTCATCGATTTGATTCACCCTATTTATCCAAGCGTCATCAAGCATTTGGACCTGAGATTTCTGCAGCCAGGTGCGCGTATCTATTCGTTGGGAGATGAGAAATTCTCCTTCCAAGAATATATCGCACGGTACGTGGATATTCACAGTCAAGAACTGCAAACGGTGTAGGGCTTGCAAAATCTCATCGAAGAACCCTGAATCATATGAAAAAAAATCAGAGAGCACCCTGCTCTCTGATTTGTTCTGTCTTCGAAACATTCTCGGTCTTTTATTGTGATTTCGCAACAAGTTCTCTGGTTAATGCGTAGACCTTTCCTTTTTCATTTATAGCCACTGAAATGCTTGGACTGCCCTCTTTCAAAAATGTATAGTTGTTATCCTCTACCTTCACTTGGTATCCTGTCACGTCGATTCCGAATATTTTCTTAATCATCGGATTCATTGTTTTTATTGCTTGCGCGGCGGTATACTTTGGCTTAGCGAACTTCTTCTTCAACTCTTCCTTAGAACGGGAAACCGGGCCTTCTTTGCTCCAAACTATGGCTGCTACTTTATTCGTAGCCCTTTCCACCCATACAATTATCGATTGCTCGTACTCAGAGAATGAATAAGTGTCAGTCCCTTCCACTACTAAGCGTTGGATGGAGTCGAATGACAATTTTTTTCCACTAGTTAATGTATCCAGCGCCTGCTGGACAGCGTGAACGGACTCATGATTAAGCTGAGACATCGGCACATCATAAATTGCAGTTCGCACTTTTCCGCTCTTTGAGTCGAAGACAAGAAGATAAGAACCTATGGCGGTGATTTCTCCACTTGTTCCACTTATGCTCAACGTATCAATATCGTCATATGAAAGGTTCTGGTCTGTTTCCTTAATGGCTGATTTTAGTTTCGTCCGGATGCCCTCGTCCAAGGATAAAAGCTGAGGATCAAGCGCGATCTCGTAGACTTCACCCGTTTGTTCTTTTATCGCAACTGCTGCTGCCCTTATCTTCTGAGCACCTTTTAGGGGATGCGTTACGGTTCGGAATGCTTTCGAATAGAGAACAGGCACTTTCTTCCCATCAATCTCATGGGAATACTGAACGCCCTCGAATTCAATTTCCTCATTTACAAACGGCTTCAAAGCCTCCTGCGCCTCCTTCACCAGCTCCTTGTCCAAATCCTTAACGTTCTTCGTGAATCCCGGCTCACCCTGCTTCGAATTGGCCGCTGCTGCATCGGATGTAGGTGCCGGAATGGATGCCATAAGAAGCGCTGCAATTGCAGATAAAAGAAATACTTTGTATCGTTTCATGAATAGATCCCCCATCTTCATATATACCAGCTTCCTATTTTATCCTCGCTCAGAACTTTAATCCATAACTTTAATCAAGCTTTACCTAGAGCTTCGCCCATTAGTTCCTCTTTCCATTCTCAGGCAACAGACTGATACCGAAGCAATTCCCTTTCAAGTCCACTCTGGCTTCTATCGTAGGACTGCCTTTTTTCGTAAAAACAATTTTATTCCCATACTTCGACTTTTACTTCACCTCATATCCGCTCAAGCTTAGTTGGTTCCATCCAATCAACATTTCATTTTGGCAGGACAAAAAGCCGTTCATCACCTTCTCAACTAAGTAGGGTCGAACAGATGTATAAACGAATTTTATCTCCACATTTTCCTTAATGGGTTATTGAAAATCTACCTGTCACATATATACTGATTATATAAATATCATTTGATATGTATCAGATGATATTTAATTGGATTTGGATGCCTACTAGGGAGGAAACCCGCTATGCCGCCTAAGACGAAGTTTTCGCGGGATACGATCATTGATGCCGCCTTCAACATTGCCATGCGAGAAGGAATCTACAGCATTACGATTCGCAAGGTCGCAGAACATCTGGGGAGCTCAATTGCGCCTATTTATGTCAACTTCACAGATGTTGCGGAGCTCATTCAAGTGGTCGTACAGCGTATTTTTGCTTTCAGCGACGAATATCTCCTCAGTCAGGATACGGGCCAGCCATTTCATGATATTGGCGTTGCCACACTCCGCTTCGCACGGGAATACCCGCTCCTGTTTCGCGACATGGTCATGAGACCGAACCCCTATTTGCAGCATGAGCCCAGCGAAATGAACAGCCTTATCGACAGAATGAGGATCGATCCGGAGCTTGCCGATTTCACAGACGAAGAGCTGATGCCTATTCTGCTTAAGATGAGAATATTTACACTAGGTCTGTCCGTTATGACGGCTAATGGCCTACTGCCAGAAGGCTTCAATGACATCGAGGTTATGGACAGTACGTCCGCCGATATTATCGCTGCCGCCCGCATGCGGCAGAAAGGGGAGCAATTATGAACCGTCAGGAGGCTATGAGTCGAATCGAGCGGCAGTTTAGAAGCGTTATTCTGCGTAATCGCAAGCTTCACAATGCCTATTTCCTCGTACATTGCGAGCCCTTGGGCATTCATCTGAACATTGCGGAAGGCACGACGCGGGGCCAGCCATCTCTTCCGCAGCAGCGCTATTATATTGCCAGCATAAGCAAGCTGTTCACCTCGGTACTTACAGCAATGCTCGCAGAAGGGGGCAAGCTCACTTACGAAGATCCTATCCATCGTTACCTTCCTTCGAAGCTGATGCACAAGCTTCATGTATACAAGGGCACCGATTACTCTAATCAAATTCAAATCAAGCATCTGCTCGGCCATACGTCCGGATTGAACGATTACTTCGAGGATCGGCCCAAGCAAGGCCCGCGGATGCTCGACCTATTCACCTCGGAGCCTTCACGCGAATGGACACCACAGGAGGTTATCCAATGGTCCAAGGAGCATCTAACGTCCCATTTTCCTCCCGGACAGGGAATCCATTACTCGGACACCGGATACCACTTATTAGGCCTACTCATCGAAAACATCACATCCATCCCACTCCATGAAGCATTTCGTCGGTACTTATTCGAACCGCTGCAGCTCCATCATACACATATGGCGTGTTATTCTACGCCGGCAGTAGAGGACGCTTATCCCATGGCCGACTTATATGCTGGCCAGACTGCAATTACCGATTACAAAAGCATCAGCATGGAATACGCTGGCGGCGCCTTAATATCGACCTCAGAGAACTTGCTGACATTCATGAAGGCTCTTACGAGCGGCAAGTTGATATCTAGAGACAGCTTCCAGCGCATGCAAGTATGGACGAAGTTCAGGCCGGGCATCGATTATGGGTACGGCATTGTTCGCTTTCGAACCGTTCCAATCTTATTCCCTGCAAGATATAATGCGTGGGGCGCATGGGGGTATTCCGGAACCATTATGTTCTATCATCCCGCCCTCGATGCCTATCTGATCGGCAGCTTGAATCAACTTCGATCCACCGCTAAGGCAGTTCGCATAATGCTCAAGGCCATTGACGTCCTCCTGAAGTGCAGATAGCCAAACGCAAAAACCCGCTGCCAGCGCTTGGGCCGACAGCGGGTTATCTTCCATCATGATTTCTTTCATTGTATCGAAGAAGACCTCTTCGTTACACCATAATTTTGCACATATCGTTCGTGAACTCTACTGGATCCTGGAGCGGCAAGCCTTCAATCAAGAGCGCTTGGCTGTACAGCAGGTTCGTATACAGGCTCAGCTTCTCTTCATCGGATGCATGAGCGTTCTTTAGGGATTGGAACACCTCGTGGTTCATGTTGATTTCGAGCACTTTATCGGCTTTCACCGCTTGGTTGTTCGGCATCGCGTTCAGCACTTTTTCCATCTCGATGGATACTTCGCCTTCTGCTGACAAGCATACTGGATGGGACTTCAAGCGCTTCGAAGCTTTGACGCTCTTCACCTTATCCTTCAAGATGTCCTTCATCGCCTCGAACAGTTCCTTGTTCTCATCTTGTTCGTCAGCAGACTTGTTATCTTCATCGGACTCGATGCCGAGATCGCCGCTCGATACATTCTTGAATTCTTTCTCCTTGTACTTCATGAGCATCTTAATCGCGAACTCGTCAATATCATCTGTGAAGTACAGAATCTCATAGCCCTTATCCAACACAAGCTCAGTTTGCGGCAGCTTCTCGATGCGTTCGATCGATTCGCCAACTGCGTAGTAAATATATTTCTGATCTTCTGGCATTCTTTCTACGTACTCATCCAGCGATACCAGCTTCTTCTCCTTGGAGGAGTAGAACATGATCAGGTCTTGCAGCACATCCTTGTTCATGCCATAGTCGCTGTACACACCATACTTCAACTGTCTGCCGAACGATTGGAAGAACTGCTCGTACTTCTCTCTTTCGTCCTTCATCAAGGATTGCAGCTGGCTCTTAATCTTGTTCTTGATATTCTTCGCAATCAAGCTCAACTGGCGGTCATGCTGCAGCATTTCGCGTGAGATGTTCAAGGACAGATCTTCGGAATCGACCATTCCTTTCACGAAGCTGAAATAGTCTGGGAGCAATTCGGCGCATTTGTTCATGATCAACACGCCGTTTGAGTAAAGCTCTAGACCCTTCTCATATTCCTTCGTGTAATAGTCGAATGGCGTATTTTCTGGAATGTACAAGATCGCATTGTATACAACAGCGCCGTCAGCGCTGATATGAATATGCTTCAGCGGCTTGTCGAAGCCATAACGCTTCTCACTGTAGAAGTTCTCATAGTCTTCTGTCGTCAGCTCATTCTTATTTTTGCGCCAGATCGGAACCATGCTGTTAACTGTTTCTTCTTCTTGATACTCTTCGAGTTCCTTATCGTCGTCTTCCTTCGGACGATGCTTCGTCACATCCATCTTAATCGGGTAACGGATGAAGTCCGAATATTTCTTCACGATCGACTTCAGACGGTATTCATCCAGATACTCGTCGTATTGATCGTCTTCCGTGTTCGGCTTGATCTTCAATGTGATAACCGTACCCGGCACATCCTTCTCGCTAGGCTCAATCGTGTACCCGTCTACACCCTTCGATTCCCATTTGAACGCTTCGTCACTGCCGAACGCCTTACTAATTACCGTCACGACATCAGCAACCATGAATGCAGAATAGAAGCCTACACCGAATTGGCCGATAATGTTATGGCCATCCTTCGCTTCATTCTCCGTCTTGAAGGCAAGGGAGCCACTCTTCGCGATAACGCCGAGGTTGTTCTCCAGTTCTTCCTTCGTCATCCCGATCCCTGTATCGGCTATTGTCAACGTACGGTTCTCTTTGTCTACCGATACTTTAATGAAGTAATCTTCTTTATTGAACACCACATTGTCATCAGACAAGGCTTTATAGTACATTTTGTCGATCGCGTCGCTCGCATTGGAGATGAGCTCTCTAAGGAAGATTTCCCGCTGCGTGTAGATCGAGTTGATCATCATTTCTAACAAACGCTTGGATTCTGCTTTGAATTGCTTCTTAGCCATGAATAAAAATCCCCTCTCATATCTTTTCATGTCATTACTTACACGTAGTCATTATCATTATAGTAAGTAATGGATTAGCACTCCACTACACAGAGTGCTAACAATATATTAATAGTGTACCTAGTCTATTTTTTACTGTCAACTATATTACGTTCAAAAATGGGATTTCCTGATATATTTTTTTGCTCTTATATCGAGCAGATAATGATGCTAGAAGCAGACAGCCTATCGCTAGACTTCACCTCCCGATGTCCGTTTTTATTTGTATGCTTCTCTATGTTTACAAACTCTCAAGTTTTCCATTACATCTCCTTAACCCTTCCATTACATAACCTTAACAAGCGGTTGCTATAATCCAGGTGAACAGACAAGAATGCACATTTTACAGATTCGTCTTATGGAGGGACATGACAAATGAAAAAGAAAGCTATGATCGCGCTAGCAACCGCATTGACACTGACAGCTGGAATAGGAATTACTTCGGTCCAAGCTGCCGCTGCCGATAGCGTACCTGCATCTCACGTTACGTACACGAGCAACGGGCAAACGGTTACACCTGCTTCGCCGGCTGTAGAAATCGACTCCCGTCTGTACATGCCTCTTCGCGCACTTAGTGAAGTAACAGGCAAATATGTAGAGTGGGATGAATTCAGAGGCAGTGTTGCGTTGACGGACAAGCCTGAGTTGACTGGCAAGTATAAGCTCAACGCAGCGAACTTAGCTGAAGGAATTAAGATGGGCGTCGGTTCATCCTTGACTCATGTCCCAGGCGATCCTGACAATGTGTTCTACTCCACTGCTGACCGTGGCCCGAACGGCCAAGTTGAAGTTGGCGGCAAAACTCGCCGGACGTTCCCGTTAGCAAGCTATACGCCAAGTTTATACAAGATTCAAATCGATAAAGATGAAATTAAAATATTGGAACAAATTCCGCTCAAGCTAAATGGCAAAAATCCGACGACTGGAAATGCTCATATTACCGGACTTCCGAATATTAAAGGTCGTGACGAAGCCCCATTCGATGCCAAAGGGGAAAATGGCCTTGCCTACGATCCATACGGACTCGATATCGAGGGTCTTGCTTATAACGCGAAGGATGACACGTTCTGGATCTCGGATGAATACGGCCCTTCCATCGTTCATGTGAAGCGCGACGGTACGATTATTGAGCGCATTGTTCCAAAAGGATGGGCCGCACAAGTCTCTACACCGCTTGTACCAGCCAGAGAAGTGCTTCCATCCGAGTACAATAAGCTTCGTCAAAATCGCGGTGCTGAAGGCGTCGGTATTACGCCAGACGGCAAGTACATGTTCATGTCCATGCAAAGCCCGCTGCGCAATCCAGACAAGTCTACTGACAACTCGCGTCAACTGCGCATCATCAAGTTCGATCTCTCGACATTGCAGCCAGTGGCTGAATATGTATATGTGACAGAGGATGCCAAGCAGTTCACCGGTCTGGATCAAGCAGACATTGTCATCTCGGACGTAGTAGCCATCAACGAGAATACGCTGTTGATTGACGAACGTGACAAAAATGCAGGCGATAAAGCTCAATTGAAGCGTATTTATGCGGTTGATCTCACGACAGCTACGAATATTCTTGGCAAGTACAACGACGAGAAGGCTGGCAAGACACTGGAGCAAATGTCTCTTGCTGATCTGAAATCCAACAGCATTCTGCCGCTTGCGAAGCGCACAGTTCTGGATGCGGTTGAATTCAAATATCCATATGAGAAAATTGAAGGTGTATCCCTCGTAGACGGCAACAAACTCGTAATCGTCAACGATAATGACTTCGGTGTGGACAGCACTTCATCCGATAACGGCACTGAACTGTGGACATTCAAGCTTCCTTACTCCATCAAATAACTTCATGCCTCCCTTCAGCACCCCGGAACGGACGTCAGCGTCTATCCGGGGTGTTCGTGTATATTTCACAAAAATCCATGTAACCTACCTCTTATATACAAATGATCCAAATAAAAAACAAAAAGCTTCTTCATATACATATATGAGTCTGTACATATAAGGAGGTTATTCAATTCATGAGAAAGAAAGTCATATCCGCCTCACTCGCTGCTGTGCTCGCTGCATCGCTTCCGCTGACTGTCATGGCGCAGCAGAAGTCTACTTCTACTGCCGCCTCATCATGGTATACAGAAGGGATTCAGGCGCTCGTCTCCAGAGGAACTCTTCCCGAGCAGACAAAGCCAACGTCCACAATCCCGATAAAGGACTTCATCCGCTATGCCGCACTATCGCTCACCTACCAGCATGGAATCGATCCACTGAAGGCAGCTGCGAATGAAGGCTGGGTCGAAGCTGAGGAGTTCTCCTCTCTCGACGCACCAATTACGCGCGGAGAGCTTGCCCGTATCCTCGTTCGCGCCTATGAACTTGGCACAGAGGAACCCAGCGAGAAGACATTGATCGAATATACGCTGCGTGCTAAATCTCTTGGCTTACTTACAGGCTATCCAGACGGCAGCCTTCATGAAAATAAAGACGCGACTATCGGGGAAGCCGCCTCTGCACTTCGCAACCTGCGCAAGCTCCGTCTAGCTCAAATCGACAACAAGGGTGTACCGCTCATTTCCGTTGAGGATTTCATGCGCAACCCTGGCAACTTCTCGTATCAATTGTCCGCCGACGGCAACTACATTTCTTATGCGGCTCCTTGGGAGAGTCGGATGAATGTATTCGTCAAGAAGATGGATGGCTCGAGCGAACCTGAACGCGTCACTAGCTCTAAGGATCGCGATATTGCGGGGTTCTTCTGGAAGGGCGATCACATCCTGTACTTGAAGGACAAGGGCGGAGATGAAAACTACCACTTATATTCAGCTGCATTCAACGGCAATGCGGAGAAAGATCTCACTCCATTCGATAAGGTGCGCGTTGGGCTAGTCAGCACACTGTCCAGTGTGAAGGATGAAATTCTCATTACGATGAACAAGGATAATGCAAGAGCATTCGATGTCTATAAACTGAACGTGAAGACCGGCGCGACCAAGCTCGTCGCGAAGAACCCTGGCAATATTCAAGCTTGGATTGCCGATCACAATGGCTCCATCCGCATGGCCGTTGTTACGGATGGCATTGAAGGATCTGTGCTCTATCGCGATACAGGGGACGCAGAATTTAAGCCTTTCATCACAACGGATACAGGAGAAACCGTCTCCCCGCTTGGCTTCACGAAGGACAACAAGAACATTTATGCGATATCGAACAAAGGCCGCGATAAAACTGCGCTGGTCAAATACGACCTGCAGGGCAAGGAACAGCTACTCTACTCCCATCCTGAGGTCGACTTGGATCGTGCAGTATACGACGACAAGCAAGATAAATTGCTCATGGCTTCCTATATCACAGACAAGAAGCATAATTATTACTTCGATGCGGACTTCGAAGCTCTGAACAAAAAGCTGCAACAAAAATTGCAGGCAACGGAAAGCGAAATCCAAATCAATGACTACAACGACGCAAGAACGAAATTCATCGTCAATCTGTCGAATGACAAGATGCAGGGAAAATACTACTACTATGATTCAACGACGGATAAGCTGACGATCCTTACTACCTTAAGCGACTGGTTAACAACGGATCATCTTGCCGATATGCATCCAATCTCCTATAAGAGCAGAGATGGCTTAACGATCTACGGCTATTTGACACTGCCCAAAAATAAGCAACCCGAACAGCTCCCGCTTATCGTGAATCCTCACGGCGGGCCTTGGGCTCGCGATGAGTGGGGCTTCAATCCCGAGGTTCAGCTGCTCGCTAATCGCGGATATGCCGTGCTGCAGGTTAACTTCCGATCCTCAACAGGTTATGGCAAAGCATTCATCGATGCTGGCGACAAACAGTGGGGACGCGATATTCAAAATGACATTACGGACGGCGTGAAATGGGCAATCAAGCAAGGCATTGCAGATCCAAGCCGCATCGGCATTTACGGCGCATCATTCGGAGGATACGCAACGCTTGCCGGCATAACCATCACGCCGGATCTGTATGCAGCAGCCGTCGATTATGTAGGCGTGTCCAACATCTTCACCCTGCTGAATACACTGCCGCCGTATTGGGAAGCGAACCGTAATATGTTCTATGCGCGTATCGGCCATCCAGAGAAGGATAAGGAGCTGCTTAAGGAAGTATCCCCTGTGTTCCATGCAGATAAGATCATTACACCGCTCTTCGTCGCACAAGGGGCCAATGATCCGCGTGTCAATAAGGCTGAATCTGATCAAATGGTTGAAGCACTCAAGAAGAGAGGCATTAATGTGGAGTATATGGTGAAGGACAACGAGGGCCATGGCTTCTACAACGAGGAAAATCGAATTAAATTCTACAATGTCATGGTGAAGTTCTTGGATACCCATTTAACAAAATAGCTTCCAATCCAATCCATAATTGGGCTCTTTCCCATGAGAAAGGGCCCTTTTTTCTGTAAGAATGGCGATGTGTAAGAACAATATATTCCTTGAACTGTTATATTTTACATGAATCCTGTAATCCCAATATTTACGTATATACTTGAAGTAATTAAAATTATGAGCATATACAAAGGGGTTCATGTCATTGAAAAAGAAATGGATTGCTGCATCACTCGCGGCTGTGCTTGCCGCATCGCTGCCGACGTCCGTCATGGCGCAGAAGCCAACCGAAGCTGCAACTTGGTACCAGAATGGGATTCAGGCGCTTACGTCCAAAGGAATTTTGGATGAACATGCGAAGCTGACGTCTACGGTTTCCGTTGACGAATTCGTCCGCCTTGCCGTATTGACATTCACGTACCAGCACGGAATCGAGCCAATGAAGGCTTCTAAGAATGAAGGATTGGTAGCTGACGGGGATTTCACCTCTCTTGATGCGCCGATTAAGCGCGGAGAGATTGCCCGCATCCTCGTTCGTGCGCTTGGCAAGGAGCAAGACGAGAAGAGCTTGACCGATTATGCGGAACGCGCTAAGACGCTGGGTTTGCTCAAGGGATTTCCAGATGGAAAACTGCATGAGAATAACGCAGCAACGCTGCGCGAAGCTGCATCCGCGCTTGAGAATGTTGTGAAGCTGAGCCGATCCGGCATCGACAATAAGGGCGTGCCGCAAATTTCCGTCGAGGATTTCATGCGCAACCCTGGAAGCTTCTCCTATCAGCTGTCTCCGGACGGCAATTATATTTCCTATGCATCATCGTGGGAAAATCGCTCGAATGTCTTCGTACAGAAGATGGACGGTTCCAGCGAACCGGTGCGCGTAACGAGCTCCAAGGATCGCGATATTTCCGGCTTCTTCTGGAAAGGCGATCATATCCTCTACTTGAAGGACAAGGGCGGAGACGAGAACTTCCACCTGTACTCCGCAGCGTTCAACGGCAATGAAGAGAAGGAATTAACACCATTCGATAAGGTTCGAGTCGGCGTAGTCAGTGCACTGTCCGGCGTTAAGGACGAGATTCTCGTCTCCATGAACAAGGAAGACGCCAAGGCATTTGACGTGTACAAGCTGAACATTAAGACAGGCGAAACGAAGCTGGTCGCGAAAAATCCTGGCGACATTCAAGAATGGATTGCCGACCATGACGGCAAAATTCGCCTTGCCGTTGCTTCAGACGGCATCGAGGGCGTCGTATTGTACCGGGCGACAGAGGAAGACGAATTCAAGCCATTCATTACGACATCAGGCGGCAACAATGTTAGCCCGCTTGGCTTTTCCAAGGACAATAAGACGATCTATGCTGTATCGAATAAAGGACGCGACAAGTCCGCGCTCGTCAAGTACGACCTTCAGGGCAATGAGCAGCTGATCTACTCCCATCCGGACGTCGATCTGGCAGGAGCGGTGTATGACCATAAGCAAGATAAACTGCTCATGACTGCTTATATAACGGATAAAGTACATGTGAAGTTCTTTGATGAATCATTCGAGGCTTTGCACAAAAAGCTGCGGCACAAGCTGCAGGCGACAGAAAGCGAAATCGGCATCAACGACTACAATGAAGACAAGACCAAGCTTATCGTCAGCCTATCCAATGACAAGGTACAGGGCAAGTACTATTACTATGATTCCACAACGGATCAATTGACGCTGCTTGCCAACCTGAGTGACTGGCTCAATCCAGAACAGATGGCTGACATGCACCCGATCTCCTATAAGAGCAGAGACGGCATGACGATTCATGGCTACTTAACGCTGCCGAAGAATAAGACGCCAGAGAATCTCCCTCTGATCGTCAATCCGCATGGCGGCCCATGGACTCGCGACATGTGGGGCTTCAATACGGAGGCTCAGCTGCTGGCTAATCGCGGATATGCCGTTCTGCAGGTTAATTTCCGCTCCTCTACGGGTTACGGGAAAGCATTCATCGACGCCGGCAACAAGCAGTGGGGCCGCAACATTCAAAATGACATCACGGATGGCGTACAATGGGCAATCAAGCAAGGCATCGCCGATCCGAAGCGCGTCGGTATTTACGGTGCATCCTTCGGCGGATATGCAACACTAGCCGGCATTGCGTTTACACCGGACATGTATGCAGCAGCCGTTGATTATGTCGGGGTATCCAACATCTTCACCCTGCTTGATACATTGCCGCCTTATTGGGAAGCGAACCGCAACATGTTCTATGAACGCATCGGTCATCCGGAGAAGGACAAAGACATGCTGAAGGCCGTATCTCCTGTATTCCATGCGGACAAAATCGTAACGCCGCTCTTGGTCGCGCAGGGCGCCAACGATCCGCGCGTGAACAAAGCCGAGTCCGATCAAATCGTCGAGGCCCTCAAGAAGAGAGGCGTAGATGTCGAATATTTGGTGAAAGACAACGAAGGCCACGGCTTCAACAATGAAGAGAACCGCATCGAATTCTATAATGCCATGGTGAAGTTTTTGGATACACACCTGAAACATTGATTCGATACATCAGGCCATATTCGCCAACAACAATGTAAAAAAGATCGGGTTTCAGCAGTCAGATGTCTCTGATGCGCTGGACCCGATCTTTTTTATTTTCGCTATCAATATCTCTGCATACGATGCGGCAATAACTGCTCATTACTCACTTGGAGCTATTTCTCTCCTTACATGCTGGTCCCTCATCTACGGAAGGCAAGAGGTTACAGTTTGAGCCCGCCATAGACATCTCCTGAGTTCATCTAGCTATGCTGCCACACGGACAAGGCATTCTTTTTGAAATGACTTGGCGTAACCCCCGTCTTGCGCTTAAAAACTCGGGAAAAGTACGGAACATCATTAAAGCCCACTTGGAAGCATATATCCGTTACCGACATATCGGTATCGAGCAGCATCGCGGCCGCCTTGTGAATCCGAATATCGACCAAGTAGTCATTATACGTCTTACCGGTAAATCGTTTAAATAAATCGCAGAAATATGTCTTCGAAATATTAAACTTGCGGCAGATCATCTCTAGGCGCAGCTCTTCATTATAATGCTCATGAATGTAATGAATCGCGGCCGTCATCAATTCCTTGAATTTGCCCAATCGTTCATCCACGTCATCGGAATTGCGCTGTCGATCCATCTCTCGCACAAGCATCGTCATCAGCTTCAGCAGATCCGCCTTAAGTACCAGTTCGTAATAACGATTGGCCTGCTGATATTCATCCAGCATATCATTCAGAATCTTCGATACCTCAAGATCAGTCGCTCCCGACAACGCCACCTTCGGAGTCACATGTTCTTCATCCAGCATGAACTGTTCCAGATAGGAGTAGTCGAACCTCCCTCTGCTTCCATTGTGTGGCTGATACTGCTCGTCAATAAAATGCGGGAGAAACTCAAGTCCAATAATATCAATTCCTTGATCAGCCACTAATGTCACTCGATGAACTGCATAAGGTGGGATTACAAAAATATTGCCCTTCACCATCCGATACGTGTGATTATTGATCGTATGCATGAACTCGCCCTTCACGACATACCAGATTTGAAAATAGTCATGCGTATGATCACGTATGCTGCCACCCGCATGGTTCCAACGATATATTTTAAAAGGCAGCGGTGTTCCGATCTCGCTCTCAGCGCGATAAAATTGGACATCCTGTGGCATGGGCCTCTGCTGCAACTCTCGACGCTCGAGCATCATCGGTTTCCCCTCCTCTTCCACTCTGATCCCGTGTCTAATCCAATCTGGGTTAGCTTGGAAACCATTCTCTTCTATCATATCATGATTGACCAAACAGGCGATACCGAATGTGCAATTGTAAAGGCGAAATCAGCAGGCGGGAATCCTCCTCCAGCATACACAAAAAAAGAGCCGCATCCCGTATGCAGCTCTATTCAACCTATATTATTGTGCCATCCGTCGTGATGGATGGATCGTGTCCACGAACAATAGACCATCATACTGATCCCGAACGACCATCGTCTCCTCAAGTACGCCCCACGCTTTAGCAATACGAGGAGTGAACATCCATGATGTACCCGGTTCAAGCTTCGCCTGAGTGAGATCCAAGAACTGATTAGGGTGGCCTCCTGCTCTAAGCAGCGCTTCTATGCTTCCTTCATTATGCGGCAGCGTGATGCGCTCGGTATCCTTGCTATTCTTGCTGGAGCTTCCTTGATAGGCATACAATCCGATCACATAATTGTCCTTCCGAAGCGAGAATGGCAGCATTTCCCCCATTGTCGGAAAAGGGTGATTGTCGAAGCCAAAGCCATTATGCTCGGTTACCATCGTCGAATTATGCTTTCGAACATGGTAATTATGCCCCCATACGATGATCTTCTTATCGGGATACAACCGCTCGGCAAGCCATGCCGCATTGCTCGCCATTTGCTCATCCCGAATATAGCTGGCTTCCTTCATCTGTCGCTCAGGCTCAATCCCAGCGAATAGCTTCACCATTCGTTCACAGTACGTCTCCAGCATATCGATGCGATTCTGCAGCACTCGCTCCATAATGGGAATGAGCTCTGGTTGCTCAGGATGAACAGCCTGCAGCTTCATCTTGTTCTCCTTCACGAACGTCTGGAATACTTGATACTTCGCAATCAGCAGCGATTGTTCCCGCTTGAATTGCTCCATATCCTTGTAGGCATGCACCTTCAAATACCATCGTTCCGTTTGCGCGAACGATACCGCCTTGCTCTTGTCAACTTGGGCGAACCATTTCTCCACGAATGCAATGAACGGTTCCGTAGTACCCTGTACATCAATCCCTGTCAAAATAAGCGGCCGTTCCGTCTTGCTCTGCTGCGCGATATACTCGAATAATGGCAAGTTCTCCTCCACCTGCCATACGCCAAAGATCGAGCTCTTCATCATATCTGTAGGTGTACGCTTGCCTATCTCCGCAAACGCGGCTGATGTCTCGCCCAGATTCGATTCAAACGCGAGTACA
The DNA here is from genome assembly GCF_000935845.1 of Paenibacillus sp. E194. Classification (NCBI taxonomy): domain Bacteria; kingdom Bacillati; phylum Bacillota; class Bacilli; order Caryophanales; family Paenibacillaceae; genus Paenibacillus; species Paenibacillus sp. E194. Next base: position 9,058 of record NZ_JMDX01000020.1, on the reverse strand, counting down.
TCGTACCCGAGCTGTTCGTGCAAAAATTGAACCAGCCGAATCTTCGCTGAATTATATTCCGATGCGCCATGTGACGCTTCTCCTAGACTGACCATTCGCTTATGCTGCAATAACGGCTTCAGAAACTGGAGATCCTGGAATCGTTCCTTCGTTTCCTGTTCCTTTCCATGGATCTCATTATGTATGGCAACCGGCTTCGCATGCTCCTTGACCCACTGCTTCCACGCTTGGCTGCTTACCATGTCCGCCTCAACTGAGTCAATGCTGCTTGCTGCTGCGCTGTTGGCGATTGAGGTACAGGCAATCATGCAGACTGCCGCTCCCATAATCAGTGTTCGCTTCCATCCTATCATTGTTTCACCTTCTGGTTATGTCTTTGTTGTCTTACATAAACAGCATAAATCGAGAAGGTTAAGGTCAAGGATGGCTCACGTTTAAGTTTGGTTTAAAAAAAGCAAGGTCACGCTTCCTCGGCCACTTCTTGTCGTGCATCCTTCGCACGCAGTTGCAGCAGCCGGCGGAATGGGATGCGTTCCTTCCACTTGGACATGACGACAACGAGCGCATAAGCGCCATACCCTTCAATGATAATCATCGATGGCATAATGAAGTATCGGTACCGCTGCTGCACTTCAATGAGCAGATGCACACCCATATAGCCAAGAATTAATAGAATGAGGAACAGATACTTATGTTCGGTATCCCTGCGCAGAATAAGAAGATCGACGGCCAAGAACAGCAGTAAGATAATGACGAAGTAACTGACATACGAATACGTATGAATCAAACCGAATAGACTGCTCACGCTGTTCGTATTCAGGCTCCAAAATAACGCATCAACCTCGCCCCACATAAGCCGAATTTTACTCAGGAAGAGATTCGACAGCTCTCCAACATTGGACAACCGCTCCCACACCATTTCCTTCTCAATACGTGTTCGCTCTTCTCCTAACGGATATTGCGACACTGTTTTAAAGTCCTTATCCGAATAGGCCCCCTCAGTCTCGCGATTGAAGCCCAATACAAATTTCCACATCGGATCATGGTTCTCTAATGGCGTATTCGAGATTCCCGTTCCTACCGCAATGAAGCTAACCAGGTAGAAGACAGCAAAATAGGTCGTCATGAAAATAACAAGGAAGCCGATCACCTTCTTGATAGACTCCTTCTTCAGCACGATTAAATAAATCACGGCATAAAACAGGATACTTAATAGGATTACAATGCCCAATGGACGTATGAGATTGCCAAGTGACAGCAGCACCGCTATTACCATGCTTACTCTCCAGTTGGGCGTTCGTTTTTGGAGCAAAAAGTAAAACCCGAGATAGAACAGAAACGTCGCCAAATGCTGATTCGTCAATACCGAGCTCATTACAATGCTGGGAATGAAGAAGCAGTAAGTGATGCCAGCGAACTTCGCCGCAAATTCATGGAATAGATTTCGTCCGATTTTATATACCAACACCGTGATGCCTGCGCAACAGAGTGCATTAATGATTTTCAAGGGTAGCAAACTTGTGCCAAAGATCTTAATCATTAGCGCCTGATACATCGTGAAGCCTAATTGATAGGTCCATGCCTGGAAATAATCGCTGTACTTATACGAGAAATCCCCCACCGACATTTTCACAGCTGCATCGTACATAATGTGAAAGTCAGACACCGGCTTCGTATCAATGACAAGCACCCACATAAACCGGATACAGAAGGCTAAGCATGCGATAAAAAGGATAAATGCCCGTTCCTCTTGCAAATGCCGATAAGCTAAATAGGCCAAAATAAATACAAAAGCCGTATAACCTGCCATAATGAATGGGACTTGAATAAGCATATCTGGGCTGTACCCCATGAAGACGCCACACATATAAAAGAGAATTACACACAGAAATGAAAGCAAAATAAAAAGCAGCGGTGTCTTGCATATCCGCGCTTTGCGTAACGACATCTCCAAGGATATCCCACCTGTATAAATAAAATTAGCCCATTCATTGTACCATCATTTCTGAATCATAGTAGCTCCATAATATTACACTGCATCGTATGCCATCATGGAGCCACAATACTCACAAGCTGCTACAGAATCAGGCTGCACCTTTATCTGGGCACCACAACCCGTGCAGTTGACAATTTTTGAGAGCGGAGGCTTGCTGACAGCAGCTGACTTCGCGGCTGCACGTCCGTAAGGTTCCCATTCATCGTGATCGGTCATCTCATTCCCCAATTGTACCCGATACTGTTCTACCATAGCTTTTTCATCCGCACTGCGATCTATCTTCGTGCTTGCCCATACGAGAAGAGCACCCGGAACACCCAGTAATAATACAAAAACAAACAGCATCTCTACTTCTTCCTGCATATCCGACCAGATCATCATATTTCCCAGCAACACAAGCTCTACGAATATCAGCATCATCCAGCCCAAGCCTCGCATGAAATTGCTGGCTCTCCATAGCTTCTTGGCAGGCAGTAATATGCCCCGCTGACGAAGCTGCATCTCGATTTCGGCTTTTGTCCTTCGCTGCTTGCCCTTGCGGAACAGACAAATTCCTGGAATGCCGAATACAAATACAGAATACAACAATTTCCCGAACCAATCCTCGATCTCGTGAAGCTGTGACAAGTTAAGAAGGAACGAGAGGATAAAGCTGATTTGGAAAAATAAAAAGATTCCGCCTACTGCTTTGAACAAGGAGCCTTTCTTCATCATATGCCTCCCATACCTCCTGAATTCTACTGAAATCATCCATAGCTCTGTATTGAGCCCTATTTCGGTTAACAATCTCGAATTTCTCTACTGCTCAGCAACAATTATCGCTTAGTAATGTGCTACGCTTGATCGTATGCAACCGCAGATCCGCAATAGTCGCAAGAAGCCGGTGAACGAGGAGACACCTTGGTCTGTGCACCGCATCCCGGACAGCTAACCATTTTCGGAAGCAATGGCGCACTTGCAGCGGCTGACTCTGCAGCTGCAAGGCCACGAGCCTGCTGCGGCTCATCATCGTCCCAATCCTCATTCTCTTCTTCATCGTCTTCGATATCTTCGTCCGAGAGGTTCATGTTCTCTGCTTGCTGCTGCATGTACAACGCATCTGCCTTCGCATCGATTCGAGAAGCCCGCCAGAGCATGAAGATACCGAGGACGAAGAAGAATAGCCCCACGCCATATACTGTCGTTAGTTGAGACTTAGGCACAGGCCACTCCGCCAGTACAGTGAGAAACTTCCACTCGATGCCAAACAATATGATATAGCCGATGAATCGAAGTAAGTCACTCACTCTTAACGAATCGCGCGCCGGAATCAGATTCTGCTCCCGCATCCTCTTCCGTGTTTCCTTACGTTTCTTCAAATACTTGCCGCCGATGAACGACATGAGCCCTGGAATCCCGAATACAAATATAGAGAATCCCAGCTTACCAACTGGATCATCAGCAGGAGTAACACGAGACAAACTTAAGAAAAAGCCAATAATAAAAGCAACTTGCAAAAAGAGCAGTACTCTTCCTACTGTGCGTAATAAACCACCCATGGAGTTCAGTTCACCTTTCTATCTATTTAACTATTGAGCATACATTCATGTTATATCTATCGTTGTCTACCCATCGCATCTATTCATTGCCACTGCTATTTCAGCGCTGCTAACTGCTCATTGCGCAGCTTCATCCCGTTAGACAACTGCCGGATCATGTCTCGCAGTTCATCAGCGCTGTATACCGTGTTGCGATCACGCACCACGGATCGTACACCTTCCTCTAGGCGAGTAGCCTGATCCATAATCTGTCCTTCCTCCAGCACCATAGCTGGTACTGATATCGGATCGCTATATTTCACCTGTTCCTCCAGCTTGTTCATCTGGTCCAACAGCATATCGCGCTCCGAGTGCTCCCAACCTTCCAACTCCAATCGTGCTCCATGCAGACTAAGCTGAAGTCGCTTCTTAAACTGCATCCGATTGCTCTCATCCTTCTGCAAGCGGCCAACAGATATTCGCGTGAGACCAATGAGGAGCGCCAGAATGAACGCTACTGCAAAGGTAATGATGTGAATCCACATGTACAGCTTCTCTGATACATCCAGCACGAGCCAAAACAGCACGATATGTACAAGAACTGCAATATTGTAAATGAAGGCGATGGCTCCCATTGATAAATTCATAGGAACCTCATCCTTGTGCTTGGACAGATGGACGAGCATACTCATGCAAAATAGATAACTGATCAGTCCTGCCATCATGAGCGAGCCGAAGGACAGCCCCCATGAGAAGCCGCGGGATTCGACATCGCTCAGGCCAAAGAATAAACCAACCGTTACCGCTCCTAGAATGAGAAATATCGCTGACGTAATCCACTTGAACCGTGATGCCCACTTCATGATATTCTCCCCTTATACCAGCTTATTGCCGCATTCCACGCAGAATTTTTGCCCCGGCTTAACCTCGCTGTTGCACCCGCTGCAAGTAAGCGTCGTCTCCTCGCCGCAGTGTGCACAGAACTTGACCTTGCTGGACACCGGTTCACCGCAATGACGGCATGGAACCGGCAGCGCTTGTCCGCATTCGATACAAGCTCCTTGTTCTGGTGGATTGTCAGCGCCGCATTCCGGGCATGGATTATACGGGTCCCCGCAGTGTGGACAGAACTTGGTCGTACGCGGCATCTGCTCCCCACATGCCTGGCATTTCACGTCAACTGGTTTCTCCGTGCCGCCACTTACAGCCAGCGATGTACCGCAACCTGTGCAGAAGGAAGCATCTCGCTGATTGCCACGATTGCACTTCGGACATACCTTGTCATGCGCATCAACTCGAAGCTCGCCTGCCATCTGCGTCATGACGCCGCCTACAGCACCGCCAACCCCGTACCCCATGCCAAGCCCAATACCTGCACCCATCAGATCTGACTTCACTCCACTATCATTCCTAGCGACTTCTCCAAGCGTATCGAATGTACGCTCTTGCTGATAGGTGAATCCGATAATATTCATTTCAGCCCGCTTCGCCAGCGCTTCCCGCAAACGCTGTGTGGCTGGATCATCCTCAGGCGTATTGACCGAGTCTACATAGAAATTAAGCAGACGAATGCCATACTCCTCGAACACCGGTGCAACCAGCTCTTGAATATGCTTGGAAATATCCGATATGTAGGCATTGATCTCTAATATACTAATCTTGCGATGCACGAAGTAGGAAGAAATCAGCTGGTGAATATTCATCATGAGCACACCGCGGAAATATTCAGTCAGCGTATCTTGATTGAACACAGGCAGCGTGCCAACAAGCTTGCCCAAGAACTTGCGTGCATCTTCGATCTGAATGCCGAACTGCCCGAAGGAACGCACCTTCACGAACAACTGATACTTTGGATCCTGCAATTGAAGTGGTGTCCGCGTGCCCCATTTTACATTCAGAGAATGAACCTTATTGACATACCATACCTCCGCAGTGAAGGGAGAATCTCCTCCGAACGGCAAGTTAACAATATGATTCAATATCGGAATATTCGCCGTGCTAAGCGTATGCCTCCCCGCAGTGAAGCTATCGAGCGCTTGCCCGCCCTTGAACAAAATCGCTTCCTGCGACTCATTTACGATAAGCTGTGACCACGTTGCCAGCTCATGATTGGGAAACTTCCATGCAAATACATCAGGTGAACCATCATATTTGATTACATCAATAATCGCCATATTCTGCAGTACCTCCGACAATGATAGTATGGAGCCATATACATCGAAAGGGATCGTTTCTACTTCCCTATATCAACTGTTTGTAATAATATGAAGATATACACTACATTCGCTACTTTACTACTACGAGGAAGCTTGCAAAACGTATCCATAATTAAGCCCGCATTCCTAATCTTTCTTCTATCTGCTCTCATTTCTATTATATAAGGCAGCTGCTTCAGACACCATCCTCATAATGGAAATCAAAAAAAATAGGCCTTCCCTAGCCCGTGCTTCATTCGGTATCATAACGTTCATACTCGCTTCGCCTCGTGCATATATTTATTTTCGTGTTAAAACGTTTATCTGGAATATCTATAAATGTGATCTCCTCAATTTGACCCAGTATTTATGAACTACCACATTTCATGCAACACGTAAAACGATAACCGCAAATTCGTTAAAGCGATTCGCTTTATTCCGCCTCTTCCTCCTCTTTATAACACATGAATACTTAGGATGAATAACGCCTTCTTCACACTTCACTAACTTCATCACATACAAGACTATGCCTTTTCTATTGTTTGTGTTTGTCTTAGATACGGCCTTATTCGAGTATCACCCCCGCCTTGGCTTGTAATTTCGCATTCTGATCCACCTAGCATCCATCTATCGTTCTCAGAAGTTTGGAATGCGATTACGATTACATAGATTTGTTAGTGAAAGGAGATGTTTTCCGTATTCCTCAGGTCTGGCGAACCTAACCCAATATGAAACGGAGTGTGATTAAGATTGAGAAAGGTCAAAAAAGTTAGTGCGATTTTGTTTTTTGTCTTCATCTTGGTATTCACAGCTGTACCATTGACTGCCTTCGCCGCTTCACCATGGGCACCGAATACAGCCTATAAAACAGGAGACCTCGTCACCTATGGAACCGATACCTACCAATGTGTACAAGGACATACCTCTCTTGTCGGATGGGAACCGCCAAACGTTCCTGCACTGTGGAGCAAACAATTAGCTCCTGCCGACACGGAGCTGCCGACTGCTCCAACAAATGTTGCAGCCAGCAATATCACAACCGTATCCATCACCCTTGGGTGGACGGCATCTACCGACAATGTCGGTGTTACGGGCTATGACGTCTATAATGGAACGACACTTGCAGGCTCGACTGCGGCAACTTCCTTCACCGCTTCAGGCTTAACGCCAAATACCACTTATACCTTCACCATTAAAGCTAAAGACGCTGCCGGCAACATTTCCCCTGCCAGCTCGCCTGTGAGCGCAACGACATTAGCTATTATTCCGGATACCCAACCTCCGACAGTACCTGCTAATGTAACCGCCTCCAACGTGACCAGCAGCTCGGTTACATTGAACTGGACGGCTGCAACGGATAATGTTGGGGTCACAGGTTATGATGTGTACAACGGCTCCATACTCGCCGGTTCTTCGGCAACTACTTCCTATACCGTTACAGGTTTGAATGCCAGCACTGCCTATACGTTCACGGTCACTGCGAAAGATGCCGCCGGCAACGTATCCGCTGCCAGTTCACCGGTCAATGTCACGACAAGCGCTGTTATTATAGACACAGAGCCACCAACAGCGCCTGCCAACTTAACAGCACCTACCGTAACGACAAACTCCGTATCCTTAAGCTGGATCGCTTCGACAGACAACATCGGCGTCACCGGATACGATATTTATAATGGCACGACGCTGACAGGTTCTTCGACAACTACTTCCTACACTGTTACAGGCTTAACTGCCAACACTGCTTACACCTTTACTGTGAAAGCAAAAGATGCTGCGGGTAATGTGTCCGCCGCCAGTAATGTACTCACCGTTACAACTCGTTCCCAACCATCAAGCCAATATGAGATTATCGGCTACTTCCCAAGCTGGGCTGCTTACGATACTCCGTCCTTCACGCCTGCCAAAATTGACCCGACAAAAGTAACCGTTATCAACTATGCATTCCTTGATATTTGCTGGAACGGCAAGCATGGCAATCCCTCCAAGAGCTCCGATAATCCAAATCCAAACACATGGACCTGCCAAAACGGCGATGGCACACCAAATAATGCACCGAACGGTTCTATCGTAATTGGAGATTCATTTACAGACGGTACTGCTGGTGGCGGATACAACCAATTGGTTACGATCAGACAACTGAAAAATACCAACCCGAATCTGAAATTATTCGCCTCCGTCGGCGGATGGACGTGGTCCAACCAATTCTCCAACACCGCGAATGACCCTGTCACAAGAGGCAACTTCGCGACCTCTGCCGTCAATTTCTTACGTCAATATCAATTCGATGGCATCGACATCGACTGGGAATATCCGAACAGCATTGGCGTACCTTGCGCGTCGGGTCAGACTTGCCAGCGTACAGCCGACAAAGCCAACTACATCCTGCTGCTGCAAACCCTTCGCCAAGCTCTTGATAAAGCCGGGCAACAAGATGGCAAGCACTACTACATTACGATCGCTTCCAGCGCGAACTCCAGCTTCCTTGCCGATGCAGGCGGCACCAACAACTGGTTGTCCAACGCTGCACAGTACTTGGACTGGATCAACATCATGACCTACGACTACTACGGCCCATGGGATGCTACAAGCGGCATCGGATCGCCATTGTATAACGACCCAGCCAACACAAACGGCAGCAGCCAATTCAACATCAATTCCACTGTAACCAACTATTTGAATAAAGGCATTCCTGCCAATAAAATAACCGTAGGCGAACCATTCTATGGCTATGGCTGGAAAGGATGCAACGCAGGTCCAAATAACAACGGATTGTACCAAAGCTGCAGCGGTGAAGCCACTGGCGGTTCCAGCGGCTCGACGTATGACTTCGCCCACATGCAGAATACCGGCCTGCTGTCTGCTGATTCCACAGGTAAATATACGGTTGCCGGTCAAGGCTATACCCGCTACTGGAACAATGCGACGCAGACCCCATTCCTCTACAATCCATCTACGAAAGTCTTTATTTCGTATGATGACGAGCAGTCCATTCATTTGAAAAATGAGTTCATCAAAACCAAAGGATTACGCGGCGCAATGTTCTGGGAGCTGAATGCAGACAGAAACCGCACCCTGCAATCCGTCGTATCCAGCGACTTGCCTCATTAATGCGATCAACATGATAATTTAGCCATAAGAATAGAATAAGCAGCACACGCAAAAAAAGGGCTTTCCCGAAAGTAGAATCTTCTACTTTCTTAGGAAAGCCCTCTTTATGTATTCCTCGAGAAATGGATATGCCTGAACTGCTGCTGCACAAACGTAGGAGCCGATTTCTTTACAGCAGATTTAAGAGGTTGAATAGATATTCCTTCAACTAAGGATTGCAGCTGCTTTGTTTTTTGTATATG